>JBBQDE010000209.1:0-5659 GCA_038319425.1 Gemmatimonadales bacterium | reverse complement strand
GTACACGATGCGGCGAAGGGTCCGGCCTTCCAGACGTGGATCAGCCGTCGATGCGTTCACAGACGTAGGTTCGAACCGGTCGGCCGGACCGCTCGGATGCCGCGTCGCTGCGGCGCACTCCTGGAATCCAGACCACGTCATCCCCGGCCACCACCACTGGCCAGTCCCGCCGATCGGGTCCGAATACGCCCGCCTCCGATAGATACCGCTTCACCCGCCGACGCTGCTGACCCGCCGCGGGCGCCAGACGATCGCCCGGCACCCAACGCCGCACCACCGGCCGCTCGCCCGCTGGCAGCGTCGCCGACCAGGCGAGGCGGGCCTGGCCGTCCCGACTCAGTGCGGGCGCGTCAGCCCCTGTCACCTGAAAGTGGAATCTTCCCCAGCGCAGCGCGCCGTCGTCCGGGAGCGCCGCTTCAGCTGGCACGTCCGGCGACAACCGATGCAGTCGATAGCTCGAGCGCGACGCCTCCACGCTCCATCCTCCCGACAGCGGCACCCGGCCCCCGAGCGGGTTGGAGATGGTAAACGCGGCGAGGCGGTGTGTTCCCCGCCGATCCAGTGCCAGCCCGACACGTCCGGCCCGCGCCCCCCAGATCACTGCTACAGAATCGCGATCATGCGCCTGAAGTTCCGTGCGATCGATCACGAGCGCACCGCCTTCGCTGCGCCGCAAGCCCACGTGTCCGTCGACGAACGCTTCCACCTCGGCTCGCCACGCCGCCGCGCGTCGTGCCGTCTCGAGTAGCGCGACGTCGATGCCTGGGTCGGCGCGGCGAAGCGCCGGCAGGATGTCGTGCCGGATCCGGTTGCGGAGAAAGTGGCGCATACGGTTGCTCGGATCGTCTCGCCACTCGATGTCGCGTTCGCGAACGAACGCCGCCAGCGTGGCGCGGCGCAGCGCGAGGAACGGGCGGCTCACGTCGCCGGGCGCGAGGAGGCCCGCCAGCCCTCGCGCGCCACTCCGGCGAATGACACGCATCAGCACCGTCTCCACCTGATCGTCTTCCGTGTGCGCGGTCACGATGCGTGCGCGGAGCGATGCGGCGGCGGAGCGCAGGAACTCGTACCGGGCCACTCGCCACGCTGCCTCCCGCCCCACTACCGGCGCTTCGCGCCAATCGAGGCGTCCAGTGACGACGGGGAGCCCGAGGGCCGCCGCCGACCGCGCCACGGCGCTCGCCGCGTCGGTGGCCGCCGCGCCGGTGCCATGATCGAATGTCGCCACCGACGCGATCCGCGAGCGCGTCACCGCGGCCATGGCATGGAGGAGCGCCATGGAATCCAGCCCGCCGGAGACGGCGAGCAACAGGGGCGCGTCGGCGTCTCGCGCCGCACGGCGTGCCGCCGCGAGGACGGCGTGCCCGGGGTCGTGAAGCATTGGCGTGAAGTATAGCGGCGGCGCGCCGGTGATGGAGCCACACCGCCTCTGGCTCGCGTCCCGGCGCACCGTTATCTTGCACGGCGCCACTCCGGCACATCACGATCACAGGAGCGTCTCGCTTGGAAACTCACGGACCGCTCGGCGTCCTCTGGGCTGGTCTCGGCCTCTGCGGCTTCTACATCGCGCTGGTCTGGATCAACACGCTTCTGGGCTTCGTCCTCACGCCGCTGTTTCTCGTGCCGCTCACCTGGCTGCAGGACAAGGTTCGCGGGAAGTCCCCCGCGCGTGGCTGATCGCCCGCCACGACGGGCACCCGATCGCCCGGGAAGGGACGCATGCCCACGGCACGCGTCCCTTCCCTTTTTCGCGCGCTGGCGGCTCGCGGTCCTGACCGCCGGCCTCGCGCTGTGCGCGGGCGTGCCGCGTGCGCAGGCGCAGCTCTCCCCACGCCCGTGGCTCGACTGGCGCACCGTCGAGACCGAGCATTTCGTCTTCCATTACCCGCTCGAGTATCGAGAGTGGACGCTTGCCCTCGCGAGCCGCATCGAGGGCGTGCGGGACCAGGTCGGGCAACTCGTCGGCCATGCGCCCGACGCTCGCGTGCACGTCGTGGTGGACGATCCGGCGAACGAGGCCAACGGCTACGCCTTCACTCCGCTCGACGCGCCCACCATCGTGCTGTGGCCCACACCGCCCGATCCGCGCGAGGAGATCGGGCACGCTCGCGTGTGGCAGGAGCTGTTGGTGACGCACGAGTACGCGCACATCGCGCAGCTCACGCGCCCATCGCGCAACCGATTCAGACGCCTCCTCTGGTCCCTGTCGCCGGTTCCGCTCGGCCCCATCGCCATCAAGTCGCCGCGTTGGCTGCTCGAGGGCTACGCCACCTATGTCGAGGGACGCGTCACGGGCAGCGGCCGTCCCGCCAGCGCATGGCGCGCCGCGCTACTGCGCCAATTTGCGCTCGAGGGTCGGATGCCCACCTACGGCCAGCTCAACGTGTCCAACAGTGGCTGGGAGTCGGGGAGCTTCGCGTATCTCGTCGGATCGGCGTACCTCGAATGGCTCGTGCGCCGCGAGGGCGACTCGAGTCTCGTCGCGCTCTGGCGTCGTATGAGCGCGGTCACCGATCGGACGTTCGATCAGGCGTTCGTCGGCGTGTACGGGGCGGCCCCGGCGGAGCTGTACGGTCGCTTCACGGCCGAGCTCACCGGCGAAGCGCTCGCGGTCGAGCGCGCGATCGGACACGATCCGCTGAGGACCGGGACGCTCGTACAACGCCTCATTCGCAGCACCGGCGATCCCGCCGTGTCGCGCGACGGCCGCTACCTCGCGCTCACCTTGCGGCGCACGGACGCGCCGAGTCAGCTCGTGGTGTGGAAGACGGCGGCGGAACCCGACACCGCGGCCGGCCGGCGACGCGAGGCGCAGCTCAAGCGGGATCCGGAAGACGTGCCTGACCGCGCGTTCGATCCGCCGCCGAAGAAGCCGGTGATCACGCTCGTCGCCACCGACGGCGCGCCGTACGAGACGCCGCGCTGGTTCAGCGACGACAAGCATCTCCTGGTGACGCGCACGACGCCGGGACGCGACGGGACTCTGCGCCCCGACCTCTACATCTGGAGCGCCGAGGATGGCGACCTGCGCCGCGTGACGCGTGGCGCCGCGCTGCGCGATGGAGACCCGTCGGCCGACGGTCGATGGGCGGCGGCCGTGCGGTGCGATCACGGCTGGTGCGATCTCGTGCGCGTCGACCTCGGCACCGGTGCGGTGCGTGTCCTGCGAGCGGGAGGCGTGGACCGCAACTACTACCGCCCCCGCGTCTCGCACACCACGGGCGAGATCGTCGTCGCGGAACAGTCGAATGATCGCTGGCGCATCGCACGGGTCGCGTCGGAGTCCGGTGAGCTGCGCTACGCCGATCCCGACGACGGGGTCACGCGATACGACGCTACCTTTGCGCGCGACGGGCGGACGATCATCGCGACGTCGGAAGCGGGAGGTATCGCCAATCTGGAGCGCCTGAGCGACCCCGGAGTCGCGCCGGAGCGCCTCACCGCCGTCACCGGCGCCGCCGTCGCGGCCGACGTCGCGCCCGACGGCTCGATCTGGTTCCTGTCACTTCATGGCAAGGGCTACGACGTTCGACGACTTCAGCCCGACAGCCTGCGACGTGACGCGACACCGGCACTGGCACTTTCGCTCGTCGACTCACTTTCCGCCGTGCTTCCGCCGCGACTCACGAACGGTGCGGAGAACTCGGCGCGCCGGCCGGCACGCGGTGCGTTGTCCGACGAGCATGCCTACGGAAGCGGGCCCACACGCATCCGCTACCTGCCCGCGTCGACCACCGGCGTCGGCGGGACCACCTCGCAGCTCGCCATCGTGCGCAGCGATCCCGTGGGTCGGCTGGGCGTTGCGCTGCTCGGTTCCGTGGGCAGCGCGGCATTGCCGGAAGGCGGGTCGATCACGATCACGTCCCGCCGGTTCCGCACGGAGATCACCGCGAGCAGCTGGCTGTCCCACGAGGCGCCGTCTCGCGAGCTGGCCGCGGCGGGAACGCTGAACCTCGACCTCTCCCGCGGCGGTGGCGCGCTGCGCCTCGCGCGCACGCGCGCCGGGGACGGCAACGATATCACGAGCACCCTGGCGCTGCTGACGGAACGTCAGCGCCCGTCACTGCTCTCGAGCACGCAGCGAAGCGCGATGATCGGCGCCGTCCAGGCAATCCTCCGGCAGCGGGACGACGACGTTCGCTACTTCGAGCAGCTCTCGATCATGGGCGAGACCGGACGCACTCGCGGCGGAGCTTATGTACGCCAGCGCAGTGCGTTGGCGTTGGGAACGGGCGCCGGCTCACGCGGCCTCTCGGCGGTGCGGTTCAGCGCCGGCAGCGTGGGGGGCGGCGACGGCAGCGTCGCCGAACGGTTCGTCGTCGGCGGCTTTGCCTCGCCGCTGCTCGATCCCCTCTACGACGCGCGACGCGTCGACGCGCCCGCCTATCCGCTCGGCAGCGCGGTCGGGTCGACGTTCAGCGCGTATCGCGTGGCGCTTCCGTTCGAGACGGTGGAGCTGTTCTACTCGGGGGTGAGCACGGATTTCTTTCATCGTCCCCTGCGCAGCTTCGGCGCCGAGATGCGGCAGGGGGTGCCGGCCATCGCGGCCCTCGGTACGCCGGCCGTCGACGTGGTCACCGGCATCGCCCGCGCCGTGGACGAGCCGGTGAAGGGCGCGTGGCGTTACTACGTCACGCTCGCCCTTCGCCCCTAGCGCTGCCCCGCGCACTGAGGGCATGCGCCCGAGATCATCGGATTCCCAGCCGTACTCGGTACCTGGTACTCTGTACCGTGTACTCTGAACGGCCGATTCGGCACGACCGGCCCTCAGGTACCCGCCGAATCGCGCGTTCAAGGTAGGCGGTAGATGGTACCAGGTACTCGGTACTGCCGGGTAGACCATCGCGGCGGCGCAAGTGTGAACGTCGCAGGGCCAACCGTTATTAATCCCGCCCCGCGATGCGCGCCTCGATCTGCTTGAGGTGGTGCTGCAGATGCTCCACGTAGTCGCGCATGAGATAGTCGAGCGTCGCGGGCTCCTCCTTCGGCACGGGGCGCATCGCGATCTCGTGCAGGTTGTGGATACGCTTGGGCGCCGTCCGCACACTGATCGGGATCGCCGCCATCACGCGCGCGAGATGACGGTTGTATTCCCGCCAGAGCGCCACCAGCTCGAGCCACGGCGCGTTCTGGTACTGCTGCGCCGTGACCCAGTCGTCCTGCGCATAGCCGGCGAAGACGAGATCCTGCCACTGGGCCCGCACGAAGCGTTGGTGGTTCACCGCGGCCGAGTCGATGAGATGACCGAGTATCTCTTTCGCCGACCACCCCCCTTTCGTGGGCCGGCGCCCCACCGCATCCGGCGGCGCCGACAGCAGGCGAGTGGCCTCACGTTCGATGATGGCGCGCAGGTCGCTGACGTAGAAGTTCGTGTCACTCATTCCAGCACCCGGTAGCCAACCACTGTGAGAAATTCCTCGAAGTCGCCGAGCACAAGCGTATCCAGCAGCGCGCCGGCGTCGTTGATCCTGCTCGCGGCATTCGCCGTACCCTCCAGCCGCGCGAGCTCCTCGGCCCGCACCTGAAGATAGTACTGGCGCGTCATCGCGCCGCCGCCGTCGATCGATGCCCCGTGGCGGATCCATTGCCAGAGTTGCGTGCGCGAAATATCCGCGGTTGCCGCGTCCTCCATGAGATTATGAATCGCCTGGCACCGACG
>JBBQDE010000208.1:0-5666 GCA_038319425.1 Gemmatimonadales bacterium | reverse complement strand
CGATGCACCAGGCGCTCGTGCTTCAGCCGGTGCGCCACGAGCTGGGCGACAGTGATGAACGTCAATCCATGCTCGCTCGCGAACCGCTCGAGCTGCGGGCGCTTCGCCGTGGAGCCGTCCTCGTTGAGGATCTCGCAGATCACGCCGGCCGGATAGACGCCGGCCAGTCGCGCCAGGTCCACGGCTGTCTCGGTGTGCCCGACGCGCTGGAGCACGCCGCCATCGCGCGCGCGCAGCGGGTGAATGTGGCCGCCGTGCCGCAGGTCTCCCGGCACCGTGGCCGGATCGACGAGCGTGCGGATCGTCGTCGCGCGGTCGTGGGCGCTGATCCCGGTCGTCACGCCGAAGCGCGGTGAGGCATCGACGCTCACCGTGTACGCGGTGCGATACTCGTCGGGGTTGCTCTCGGCCATTGGCGGGAGCGCGAGCTGGTCCACTCGCTCGCCAGTCAGCGCCACGCAGATGAGGCCACCCGCGCGCTTGATCATGAAGTTGACCCGCTCGGGCGTGATCAGCTGCGCCGCACAGATGAGGTCACCCTCGTTCTCGCGGTCCTCGTCGTCGGCGACGATGATCAGCTTGCCGGCCGCGATGTCGGCGACCGCCTGTTCCATGGTATTCATCGGCATGGTTCGCAGTGCTGGTTGTCGCTCATCTGGTGCTCGCCGCATACGGGACGACGAGCTGGCGCACGTACTTACCGACCATGTCGGCCTCGAGATGCACGCGATCGCCCGGCCGCAGCTCGCCCAGGGTGGTCTTCCGCCACGTGAACTCGATGAGGCTCAACTGAAGAATGCCGGGAGCGGGAAGCGCGCTCACGGTGAGGCTCACGCCATCCACGGCCACGGAGCCGTGCGGCACCATCATCGGCTCGAGCTCCGCCGGCACGCGCACGTCCACCACGATGGCGTCGTCCAGTCGGCGAACCTGCTCCACCACGCCGACGTCGTCCACGTGCCCCTGCACGAGATGCCCGCCGAGCCGGTCGCCCAGCCGCATCGCGCGCTCGAGATTGACGCGGCGTCCGGCCGCCCAGTCGCCGATCGTCGTTCGGCCGAGGGTCGTGATCACGGCGGCGACGACGAACCAACCCGCACCCGACTCCCGCACAGTGAGGCACGCACCGTTCACGGCCACGCTCTCGCCGTCGGCGAGGGCAGTGTACGCGCTGCGGATCCGGAGCTCGCGCCCCACCGCCGTGCGCTCCACTCGCTCCACGACGCCGACGTCGTCGACCAGCCCGGTGAACATGCCGAATAGCTCCGGCCCCCTCAGCCGGGGGGCTTGTAGACCGTCATCTCGTCGTCGCCCAACCGCCGCGACTGTACGATCTCCCAGCGCACCGCGGTGTCGATCATCGCCGGCGGCATGGCGCCGAAGGCGTTCAGCGACCCGCCGCCGAGCAGGATGGGTGCGCGAAAGATAACCAGGCGGTCGACCTGCGCCTCCTGGAGGAGCGAGGATGCCAGTCCGGCCCCCCCTTCCACGAGTAGCGCGCCGATCCCACGCGCCCGCAAGGCTCGCAACGCGTGCGGCAGCGACGCCGCGTGCAGCAGCTCCACCCCGGCATGTTCCAGCGCGGCGGCATGCGTGGGGTCGGGCGCCCAGCAGACGACCAGCACGGGCGACTCGCGGGCCGATCGCACGAGTCTCGACTCCAGCGGCAGTCGCGCCGACGTGTCGAAGACGATCCGCAGCGGCGGAACGCGCGGCGGGGTGAACCCGCGCACGGTGAGCAGCGGATCGTCGGCCAGGGCCGTGCCGATGCCCACCGCCACGGCATCGCTGCCGGCTCGTAGCCGATGCACCTCGAGGCGCGCCTCATGTCCGCTCAGCCAACCCGGCGCCCTGCTGCCGTCCGCCAGCGCACCGTCGAGCGAGAGCGCGAGCTTGAGCCGTACATGCGGGCGGTCGCTCGCGAGGGCGTGAAAGAACGCCGCATTGAGCTCCCGGGCAGCCTTCTCTTCCACGCCGAGCAGCACGGCCACGCCTTCGTCACGCAATCGGACCGCCCCGCCGCGCGCCACCGGATTGGGATCGGCGACGGCGGCGACGACCCGCCGGATGCACGCGCCGAGAATGGCCTCGGTGCACGGCGGTGTCTGTCCGTGATGATTGCACGGCTCGAGCGTGACGTAGAGCGTGGCGCCTCGGGCCCGCTCACCGGCCGAGCGGATCGCTTCCACTTCGGCGTGCGACTCGCCGTAGCGGGTATGCCACCCTTCCCCGACGGCGACGCCGTCGCGTACGACGACGGCGCCGACCATCGGGTTCGGCGCCGTCTGTCCCCAGCCCCGTTCCGCGAGCGCGAGCGCGCGGCGCATCCAGGCGCCATCGTCCGGCGCGGAGGTGCGCTCAGTGTCCGGCATTGTGGTTGTGCATCGTTGTCATCCCGCAGGACCGAGCGTCAGCGAGCGAGTGTCGGGATCTGCGCTCCCTCCACCGGCGGCGTGCCCCGATGAAGGTACAGCAGATCCCGACACGCGCGACCCTTGGGGTCGCGCGTGCGGGATGACGCTACCCGCGTCAGATGCCGAAGCGGATGCCCAGCGAGCCGTAGGTGCGCGAGGCGTTCGCCGCCGATCCCGTGAAGGTGTTGAATGTAGTCACGTCACCGCCGGTGGCCTGCCCCACTTCCGCCGCGAGCTTGAAGATGAGGAGGTTGAGCTTGAGGCCGACGAACAAGTTGGTGCGATCGAGCGACTGGCTCGGCACCGGCGTGAGCGACGCGTTCACGCGGCCAACCGGCGCCGGCGCGCCGACGGACGCACGCACCGTCTCCACCGACGACTTGTACTTGTCCTTGCCGATGCCGCCGAACAGGCCGAACATCAGCAGCGACTTGCTCGCTTCGATGCGCCACGACGTCGTCTTGAGCTTGAGCCCCGTGACGAAGAGCGAGTCCGCGACGCCGGAGTTGGCGTCCATGTTCACCGTGGGCATGTCGCGCTTCATGTAGCTGAGCGACACGCCGGGAACGAGGATCGACTCCGACAGCAGGCCGATGCGCGCGCCGTAGCCGAGCTGCAGCGAGCCGTTGGGCAGGCGCACGTGCACGTTGTTCTGGTCCACCTCCGGGATGTACGTCGCGCTGACGAGGAGGTCCACCGCGCCCACGTTCGTGAGCGCGAGCGGGATGCCGCCGAAGATGCCGATGGCGGCATCCGCACCGACGCCCGGGATCACCTTGGAGCTCGTGGAGAGGTTCGCCGAATACTTGCCGGTGTAGCAGGTGGGGAACTTGTTCACGTCGGGCAGCGAGCCGTTCACGACCGTCCCGCGCACGCCGACGGAGAAATGGCCAAGGCCGCCAAGGGTGCTCGTCTGGCCGAGCGTCGGGCTCCCGCCGGCGATGGACGTGCCCAGCTGCGGTGCCACGTACTGGAACAGGTCGGCCGCCTGCTGCTTGGAGTTCTCGGCGGCGGTCGCCGCGGTCGGCACGCCGGCCGGACACGCTGTCTGCGCCTGACCGTCCGTCGCGAGTATCGCAAGACCAGCTGCCATGACAAAGGCTTTCTTCATGTAGAGCTCCTAGGTGATGCGCACCTGCCCGGCCCCGCGCACGATGCGCCCGAGCCGCCAGCTGCCAAGGTGGGCCGACGCCGCGCTCGCCTCGACTGCCTCGGCGCCCGCCGCATCGGTGATGACGACCATCCCGACGCCCATGTTGAACGTTCGGTACATCTCGCCCCGGTCCACCTGGCCGGCGCGCTCCAGCTGAAGGAAAAGATTGGGCACTTCCCACGCGCGCGCGTCGATCACCGCGTCGAGCGTGTCGGGGAGTGCCCGGTTCACGTTCCCCGGCAGCCCGCCCCCCGTGATGTGCGCCATCGCGTGCACCCGCCCCACGACGGGGCGCAGGACGGGCAGATAGGACCGGTGAATGCGCAGCAGTACGTCCGCCACGCTGTCCCCTTCCCCGGGAAATGGATCGTTGGCGCCCAATCCCATCCGTTCGAAGACGATGCGGCGCGCGAGCGAGTAACCGTTCGTGTGCAATCCGTTGCTGGCGAGGCCCACGAGCACGTCGCCTTCCTCCACCCGGTCCGCGCCGAGGATCGCGTCCTCCTCCACACAGCCGACGATGAAACCGGCCAGATCGTAGTCTGGCGGCGTGTAGATCCCCGGCATCTCGGCGGTCTCGCCGCCCACGAGCGAGCAGCCGTTCTCGCGGCAGCCCGCGGCCACACCAGTGACGACCGCTTCCACCACGTTGGGGTCGAGCACGCCGGCGGCGAAATAGTCGAGGAAGAAGAGGGGCACCGCCCCCTGCACCAGGATGTCGTTCACGCAGTGGTTCACGAGATCGTGGCCCACCGTGTCGTGCCGGTTCGCATCGATGGCGACGCGCAGCTTCGTCCCCACCCCGTCGGCGCTGGCCACGAGGACCGGGCGGCGCGCCTCGGCCGGAATGCGGTACATGCCGCCGAATCCCCCGAAGGCGCCCCGTGCCCCGGCCGTGAACGTCGATTCCACTACGGCGCGGATGCGCCGTTTCACGGCGTCCGACCGGTCCAGGTCCACGCCGGCGGCGGAGTAGTCGAGCGGGGACTCCCCACTCATGCCGGCATCTCCTCCTCGAACGCGACGAGCGACCGGAACTCGGCGACGCGGGTGGCGATGTCGGCCGGCGTGATCTCGAGCAGTCGCTGCACGGAGAACTTCTCGACGGCGAACGAGCCCATCGCCGACCCGTACACCACCGCACGGCGCAGGCTCGCGTCGCTCAAGTCGCCCGTGCGCGCCAGGTAGCCCATGAACCCGCCCGCGAACGAGTCACCCGCACCGGTGGGATCGAATACCTCTTCCAGCGGGTACGCCGGCGCGAAGAAGATGGACTTCTCCTTGAACAGGAACGCCCCGTGCTCGCCCTTCTTGATGATCACCATCGTGGGGCCACGCTGCATGATCCACCGGGCGGCCTTCACGAGGTTCGCGCAATCGGTGAGCTGTCGCGCTTCGCCGTCGTTCAGGGTGATGAGATCGACGTGCTTGATCAGCTCCATGATGTCGGGTCGCCGGCTCTCGATCCAGAAGTTCATCGTATCGCACGCGACGAGCTTGGGCTTCTGCACCTGGCGCAGCACATCGAGCTGCAGGCGCGGATCGATGTTGGCGAGGAACACGAACGGCGCCGTCTTGAACTGCGCCGGAATCTTCGGGCTGAAATGCGAAAACACGCCGAGGCGCGTCTCCAGCGTCTCGGCCGAGTTCAGGTCATGGCGATAGCGGCCGCGCCAGCGGAACGACTCCCCCTTTGCCTGCTCCAGCCCGGCCATGTCCACGCCGCGGGCCTTGAGCGGCTCGAGCTGCGCCATCGGGTAGTCATCGCCGACCACGCCGACGAGCTGCACCGGTGAGAGATGGCTCGCCGACGCCGAGAAGAAGGTGCCCGATCCGCCGATGACGCTCTCGGCCTTGCCGAATGGCGTTTCCACGGAATCCAGCGCGATCGAGCCGACAACGAGTACGGGCATGGGTGAGGCGGAAGGAGAAGGAAGGGAATCTGGTGTGAAGCGTGCGGCGTACCGCGAAATCCGAACGTCCTACATGCGATCCGGCGCGCTGATTCCCAGCATGGTGAGTCCGTTGCGGAGCACGATCTGTGCAGCCCGCGCCAGCAGCAGCCGGGCACGCGTGATCGGCTCGGGTTCGTTGAGCAC
>JBBQDE010000207.1:0-5682 GCA_038319425.1 Gemmatimonadales bacterium | reverse complement strand
AACAAGTCGCTGTGATGCAGGCGCTCGAGAAGTCGTCGCCGAACGCCTTCGAGTCACTCCGCACTCCGGTGATCGCGGGAATGTTCGCCAACCCGAGCTATGGCGGAAACGCGGGCAAGGCTGGATGGAAGCTGATCGGCTTCGACGACCGCTTCTTCTGGCAGGCGCCATTCGGCTACTACGATCGTGACGCAGTGGTGCACGGTGGCTGACGTCCACGGCGCACACGCCGCGCGCGGCGTGGTGGCGCCAACGGTGCGCTACTCGCCGCGCGACGAAGTGGACTACGTCATCGTCGGCGCTGGCGCGGCGGGCGGCGTGATGGCGCGCGAACTCGCAACCGCCGGCGCTCGCGTGGTGGTGCTCGAGCAGGGGCCGTATTTGCGCGCGGGTGACTTCAAACATGATGAACTGGCGGTGGGGCCGCTCGCCGCGCTCACCAATGACCACCGCGTGTCGCCCAATACCAGCCGGGTGAAGGCGAGCCAGACCGCCGTGGTGACGCCCTACCTGAAATACGGCCGAATGGTCGGCGGAGGATCGGCGCACTTCACCGGCAACTACTGGCGCTTCCACGAGGTCGACTTCATCGAGCGCACGCTCAAGGGAGCGGTCGCCGGCGCCGATCGCGACGACTGGCCGATCACCTACGCTGAGCTAGAGCCCTACTATACCCGAGCCGAATGGGCGCTCGGCGTGTCGGGATTGGCGGGATCGAGTCCGTTCGACCCGCCGCGGAGCCGCCCCTATCCGCTCCCGCCGCTGCCGATCAAGCCGTCCGGTGTGCTGGCCGAGCGCGGAGCGAAGGCACTCGGGTGGACGGCATTCCCCGCGCCGATGGCGATCCTCTCGCGCCCATACAAAGGGCGTGCGCCCTGCGCGCACTGCGGCTTCTGCGAACAGTTCGGGTGCGAGATGAACGCCAAGTCCAGCACCCTCGCCACCATGATCCCCGAGGCCGAGCGCACGGGCCGCTGCGAGATCCGCCCGCACAGCTACGTGCGTGAGGTGGCGGTGAACGCTCGCGGCATCGTCACCGGCGTCACCTACTTCGATGCGCAGAAGCGCGAGCAGTTCCAGCGCGCGAAGCACGTCGTTCTCTGCGCCAACGGGGCCGAGACGCCGCGGCTGCTGCTGATGTCCGCGTCGGGGCGGTTTCCGAACGGGCTGGCCAACTCCAGCGGCATGGTCGGGACGCATCTGATGTTCAATGGCAACTCGTTCGCCGGTGGGCTGTTCGAGCACGAGGTCAATGGCTACCGCGGCGTCGTGAACTCGCGCGTCGTCCACGACTTCTACCAGCTCGACCCCGCGCTCGGCATCGACGGCGGCGGCGGCATGGATCTGCGATTCGACTTCTATCCCATCAGCTTCGCCATGAGCGGACTGCCGCTTGATGCGCCGCGCTGGGGGCCGGACTACAAGCGGATGCTGCGCGAGTATTTCACGCACTCGCTCTACATGCTCGCCCACACGACGCAGCTCCCGGTCGCCACCAACACCGTCACGCTCGATCCCACCGTCAAGGACGCGTGGGGATTGCCGGCGATCCGCGTGACGTTCGAGGAGCACGCGAACGACATGAAGTTGTACCATTACATGCTGGACCGCGGGATGGACTGGCTCGCCGCGGCGGGCGCGGTGAAGCGGTGGGCGTTTCCCCCCGAAGGCAATTCACCGTTCCTCCCGGTCGTGCACCTGCTCGGAACGTGCCGGATGGGGAACGACCCGCGGACGAGCGTGGTGGACCGGTATCACCGCGCGCACGACGTGCCGAACCTGTTCATCGTGGACGGGAGCAGCTTCGTCACGTCGGGACGAGGGCAGCCGACCCTGACCATCCAGGCGCTGGCGTTCCGGGCGGCGGCGCACCTGACGCGACAGGCGCGGGGATAGCGGAGAGGACCACGCCGCCGATATCACGATTATCTTTCACCATGGCCCAGCGAGATACCCGACACAACCACGCCAAGGTTCGCCAGCAGGCGGAGCAGAAGAACGCCAGCCGCGCGCAGAAGAACGCGGAGCTCGAGGAGCGCGCGCCGCTCGCCGGCTACGAGACGCTCTACGAGATCTCGCGCAGCGGCCGCGTCTTCTCGGTCACGACACGCGCCGTCCTCATCGGCGGCTACCATCACAGCGCGTTCATCCGCATCACGGTGAACGGCGCGGTCGTCACGCTGTCGAAGGAGAAGGCGATCGCCGAGAGCTTTGCCGGCGCCAGGGCGACGGACGCTCCGCAGCCGTAGCTTCCCCACCCATTTCCGGAGTGCACGATGCGCCTCAGCGCGCCACGATTCCTGTTCCCGCTCGCCGCGTTCGTCGCCCTCATGTCGTCCGCCGAATCGTCGGCGCAGGTGCCGGCCGCTGCACGCGTGGCGATCCGGGCCGGTCGGCTCATCGATGGACTCGGCGGCGCGCCGATTACCGACGTGGTGATCCTCGTCGAAGGGGAGCGCATTACCGCGGTGGGGAAGGGGCTCGCCATTCCCAGCGGCGCGCGCGTGATCGACCTGAGCCACTCGACGGTGCTGCCCGGCTTCATCGACGCGCATACCCACGTGACGTCGCAGCCGGAGAACTACCTCGAGGATCTGTTCCGCAAGAGCCCGATCGACGTGGCCGTCACCGCCCACGTGTACGCGCGGCGCACGCTCGACGCCGGCTTCACGACCGTTCGCGACGTGGGCGCCGGCGAGTTCATCGACGTCGCGCTCCGCAACGCGATCAACCGCGGCGACGTGGCCGGCCCGCGCATGCAGGTGGCGACGCTGACGGTGGGGTCGACCGGCGGACACGGCGACATCAGCGGCTTCTCGCCGTATCTCAAGTTCGGGCAGTTCTCCGGCGTCGCGGATGGCGTGACCGAGATCCGAAAGCTCGTGCGCTTCGAGGTGAAGAACGGCGCCGACCTGATCAAGATGCTCGCGAGCGCCGGCGTGCTCTCCGAGGAGGAATCGGTGGGCGCGCCGCAGTTCACCCAGGAGGAGATGAACGCCGTCGTGGACGAGGCGAGCATGTGGGGGAGAAAGGTGGCGGCGCACGCGCACGGTGCGGAGGCGATCAAGCGCGCGCTGCGCGCCGGCGTGGCGTCGGTGGAGCACGCGAGCCTGATCGATGACGAGGGGATCCGCCTGGCGAAGGAGAAGGGGGCGTATCTCGTGATGGACATCTACAACGACGACTACATCATGTCGGAGTACAAGCGCCTCGGCTATCCGCAGAAGATCCTCGACAAGGAGGCGTCGGTGGGGCGCCTGCAGCGCGAGAGCTTCCGCCGCGCCGTGCAGGCGGGGGTGAAGCTGGCGTTCGGCACCGATGCCGGCGTGTACCCGCACGGCTGGAACGGCAAGCAGTTCGCGAAGATGGTGCAGTTCGGCATGACGCCGATGCAGGCGATCCAATCGGCCACGACGAACGCGGCCGACCTGCTGGGCTGGTCGGACCGCGTGGGTTCAGTGCAGCAGGGCCGCTTCGCGGACCTCGTCGCGGTGGACGGCGACCCACTCGCCGACATCACCCAGCTCGAGCGCGTGCAGTTCGTGATGAAGGGTGGCGTGGTCTACCGCACCGGTGGCCAGCCGGTCACGACGGCGTCGCGCTGAGCCGCGGCGCCGTCAACAAGGGCGTCTACCTGCATGTTTGCGCCAGGAATGCGGTTCAACGCAGTACCAACGCTGATTTCATGAGATTGCGATGAAGCCCGTGATCAGGCGAAGTGCTGCGCCGCCGTCTCCGGTCACCGATCTCGCCTGGGACGCCGACCGCGCGCGCGCGTTCGGGGGCGAGATGGTGGAGCTCTGGCGGGAGTATCTCGAGCGGCTGCCGTCGCTGCCGGTGGGCGGCCGCGCCACGGCGGCCGAGGTGCGCGCGGCTGTCACGCGCAGCGTGCCCGACGAGCCGGTGCCGACGGACGAGCTCTTCGCGTCGCTGCGCACGCTCGCGTTCGAGCATGCGACGGCGACGGGACATCCGGGGTTCATGGCGTACATCTCCGGATCCGGCACGGTGCCGGGAGCGGCGGCCGATCTGCTGGCTGCGGCGCTCAACCAGAACGTCGGCGGCTGGCGGCTCTCGCCCGGCGCCACGGAGATCGAGCTCCATCTCTGCCGCTGGTTCGCGAGCCGCCTCGGCCTGCCCGCCGGCGCCGGCGGGTACGTCACGTCGGGCGGCGCCATGGCGGCATTCGTCGCGCTCAAGGCGGCGCGCGACTCGCGGGCGGGTTGGCCGGTGCGGGAGCAGGGCGTGCGCGCGGGGCCTCCGCTCACCTTCTACGCGTCGGCGCAGGTGCACGACGTGAACAGCCGCGCCACCGACATGCTCGGTCTCGGCCGCGACGCGGTGCGCGTCATTCCCTGCGATGCGCAGTTCCGCCTGCGCATCGACGCGCTGCGCGACGCCATCGCGCGCGACATCCGTGACGGCCACAAACCGGTCGCCGTGATCGCGACCGCGGGCACCGTCGCCACCGGCGCGATCGATCCGCTCGACGACATCGCCGACGTCTGTGCGCAGCACGGGCTGTGGATGCACGTGGACGGCGCGTACGGCGGCACGGCCGCGCTCACCAGCGGGCTGCGTCCGCTCTTCCGCGGGATCGAGCGTGCGGACTCGGTGGCGTTCGATCCGCACAAGTGGCTGTACACCCCGCACTCGGGCGGGGTGCTCGTCGTGCGAGATATGCTGACGCTGTCCGGCGCGTTCGCCATCGAACCGAGCTATGTGCACGACGACAAGGAGCTGACCGGCCGCGGGACGGACCTGTATGCGATGGGGCCGCAGTTCTCGCGCGGGTTTCACGCGCTCAAGATCTGGGTGTCGCTGCTCGCCTACGGATGGGCTGCCTATGAACGGCGCATCGCCCACGACGTCGCGCTCGCCCGGTATCTGTACGATGAAGCGGCCACGCACCCGGAGCTCGAGCCGGTGGGGCCGCCGCCCGTGCTCTCGATCGCCTGCTTCCGCTACGTGCCGAGCGAGCTGCGCGGCGACGCCTCGGCCGAGCCGTACCTGAACCGGCTCAACGAGCGGCTGATGGCGGAGCTTCAGCTCGACGGGCGAGTCTTTCCGTCGAACGCGGTACTCGACGGGCGGTTCGCGCTGCGCGCGTGCATCGTGAACTTCCGCACGGAGGCGGTGGAGATGGACACGCTGGTCGAGCAGGCGGTGGAGATGGGGAGACGGCTGCATGGAAGTGGCGCGCTAGGGTAGTGGGCCCCGAGTGATGTAGATTCCCGGGGTCACGTCCGACAACGTGTCTTCCGGTGGACCCCACTATTCGCCCGCTCCCACCATGGATACCGCGACCCACGAGGCGCCGCCGCACGGGCTCGATGCCGGGCGACCGCCGCCGCTCCACATCGCCGTCGAGGCCACCCGGCTCGCGAGGGAGGTGCGCGGCATCGGCCGGTACGTGCGAGCGCTCCTCCCTCGCTTCCTGGCGCAACGGCCGGGCACGCGCATCACCCTCCACGTGAAACCGCGCGATGTGGGCCGGCTCACCGCCCAGTACGGCGAGCGCGCGGAGACGAGCGGCGTAGTGGACGTGCGGCCGATCAAGGAGATGCCCGGCTCGGCGGCCGACGTGTTCTGGTATCCGTGGAACGTGGCGGGAACGACGCCGAAGCGCGGCGCGGTGGTCGTGACGATGCACGACGTGGCGCCGCTGGTGCTGCGCGATCC
>JBBQDE010000206.1:0-5699 GCA_038319425.1 Gemmatimonadales bacterium | reverse complement strand
GACGAATCCGTGAAGTCGGTCTGTCTTTTTCTTCACGAACGCCTCGGGCCATCAGGCTTCCGGCCTTCGGGCCTCCGCTACTTCACGCGCACGCGGATCCAGAAGAACCGGCTTGCGCCAACGGCGAGCGTGCCGGCGAGGGTGGCGGTCAGGGTGCCGGCAGCGGTGGCGATCGTCCAGCCGGCGGCGTCGGGAGTCGCCGAGTCGTAGGTGACCGCACCGGGAATGGGATCGGTGACGATGAGGCTCGAGGCGCTCGCGCTGCCGCCGTTGGTGATGGTCACCTTGTACTGCACGTATTCGCCGGTGCTCACGGCGGCCGGCCCGGTGATGAGCGTCGTGCCGTTGTCACGGTAGAGCTGCTTCGACATCGTGACGCCGGCGCGTGCAACGGTGACGGTGACGTCGCCCGCATCCGCTGACGTTCCCGTGACGATGGACGTGGCGGTGAGGGTGATCTTCGCCGTGGCGCCGGTCGCCGCCCCCGCGTTCACGGAGTAGATCACGTTCACGTTGAGCGTGCCCGCCGCAGCGATCACCGTGGTGAGGTTGATGCCGCCATTCACGGAGACGATCGTCACCACACCAGCGGCTGGCGCGACCGTCGCGACGAGATTGTAGCTGTCGCTGATGTTGCCGGTGTTCGTCAGCACGAACGTCTGGGTGTAGTTGATCCCGTTGCTCGGCAGCTCCGAGGTGGTGGCGGCGTCGGGGGTGGTGGCGACCCGCCGCACCGTGACGGCGGATGTCACCGTCGCGCGATTGTTCGTCAGGTCGAGGTCATCATTGGCGCCGTCGATCACCCTCACGATGTTCGTGACGCTCGTGGCGACCGCGCTCGTGATCGCGGCGACGATGGTGATGGTCTGCACGACGCCCTTCAAAAATGGGCCCGGCGTCGTGCAGGTCACCACCTGGCCGGCCACGCCGCAGGTCCATCCCGCGCCGGTCCCGCTGGAGTACGTGAGTCCCGCCGGCAGCGTGTCGGTGACGGTGATCGGACCCGGTGCCGCCTGGGGACCGTTGTTGTTGACCGACAGCGTGTACGTCGCATTGAAGCCGGACGCGAAGCCCGGACTCGCGGCGACGGTGATGAACATGTCCGACTTCGGCCCGAGCACGCGGCTAGCGTGACGGCCCGTCACAGCCGACGCCGGAACGGGAGCGAACAGCGTCAGGGCCAACGCCGCGGCGGCGCACCCGCACAGCGTGCGTGCGGCCGACGATCGTCCCGCCCCACGGCGGGGGCGCGGATCCTGGTGTCGTGACATGCTAGGATATTATGCGTCTTTGAGTTACGGAACCCTGAAGCCAGTCTGTCATTTTCTTCATGAACGGCGCGGGAAGGGACGCTGTATGGCCAAGCTGCTCATCGTGGAAGACGACACCGACGTGCGTGAGCTCGTGAGCCTCGTGCTGCGCGAGGAAGGGTACGCCGTGGACGCCGCATCAGACTACACCGATGGGCTCGCGCTGGCGATGACCAACGACTACGACGCCCTGGTGCTCGATGTGCGCCTTCCCGACGGGAACGGGATGGACATCGCGCGCAGTCTGCGGCGCGAGTCGCGCATGGTGCCTATCCTCATGCTCACGGCCCAGCGCACCCCGAGCGACGCGGTCCGCGGCCTCGACGCCGGTGCCGACGACTACCTCGGCAAGCCGTTCGACGTGACGGAGCTCAAGGCCCGCGTCCGCTCCCTGCTCCGCCGCGGCGGACCGGCGCGCACCGACCAGCTCACCTGCGGCGCGCTGGTCGTGAACCGGCTCACTCGTCAGGCGCTCGTCGCCGGCGACCGCCTCACGCTGACGACGAAGGAGTTCGGCGTGCTCGAGCACCTCGTGGCGCACGCCGAGCAGGTCGTGACCCGAAGCGCGCTGCTGGAGCACGTGTGGGAACGCACGCGCGATCCCGACTCCAACGTGATCGACGTGCACGTGGCCCGGCTGCGCGGCAAGCTGCGGGATGGCGCCGGTGTGCCCCGCATCGCGACGGTGCGCGGCGTCGGCTTCATGATGACGACGACCGCGGCCTGACGTCCGGGCGGTCCCGCTACTTTATGGCCCGGCAGCTGGCGTCCACCGCGCTCGGCGCGCCGTAGGTCCGCCGCTCCACCGTTGCATCACGGCCCCCCAGTACGCGCACCACGTACAGGTTGTCGTACTCCCCGTCGCAGATGTTCGCCGGCTTGAGCGCGCCGAGTGCGGCCACGATGTCCGGCACCGTGTTGCTGTGCCCCACCACCACCACCGTCTGCCCGCGGTGGCGCGCCAGGATGCCATCCGCCACCGCCTGTGCGTGGTCGCACGCGCGGGCATCCACGATCTCCGGCGCGAGGCCCAGTCGCGCGGCGAGCGGCGCCGCTGTCGCGCGCGTCCGCGCAAAGTCGGTGCTGACGATCGCCGCCACCGGCAAACCGCGCACGTAGTCGGAGAGCGCCTGCGCCGCGCCGCACCCGCCGCGGTGAGCGGCGGATCGGCCGCCGGCTCAGCGGCCTTCTCGGCGTGGCGCACGACGATGATGGTCGTGACGCCGTTGTAATCGTAGACACCGACGGGTCGCGGGGCCGTGGCTCGGCACGCCGTGAGCGCCGCAAGCGCGGTGAGCAGACGAAGGATTCGCAGGCGACAGATGCTACCGAGTCAGCGCACGACGGGATAGGCGGACGGGATACCAGGTACCGGTCTACTCGCGTACTGCGGTGTGCTTTCTGCCAAGACTAGTCGCGTACTGCGGTGTGCTGGCACCGAAGCGTACTGCAGTGTGCCGACAATGAAAAAGGCTGGCTCCGTGAGAGGAGCCAGCCCTGATCACGAATACTCCGTGCGACTACGCCGCCGACTCGTCCGGCAGCGGGGCGGCCGGCGCGCTCGAGTCGCGGATCACCACACCCATCGCGGGTCCGCGGCCGAGCACCAGCGCGGCCAGCTGCGACGACATGTAGACCGTCTCCTTGGCCAGAGCGGGAGGCGCGGCGAACGTGGGGAGTGAGACGCTGTACGCGGCGAGATGCCGGATTGCCTTGCTGCTGAACATGGTACCCTCAAGTGATCGTTGCTGGTTCGACACTGCGATGCGAAAAAGGGTTTGCATCTCCCCTTCCCTTCACTGAACCCAGCGCGTCCAACGCTCGGTCACACAGCTTGCCCCCGCGCTCGCGCTCCATGATCTCCGTCGCTTTCGCGTGTGACATCCCGGCGCGATACGGCCGGTCCGACGCGAGCGCATCGTAGATGTCTGACACGACGAGGATGCGGCTCGGCAGATCGAGCGCGTCGCCCTTCACTCCATACGGGTAACCACTGCCGTCGAGTTTCTCGTGGTGCAGCGACGCGGTGCGCGCGAAACGTTTGAACACGCCGACGCGCTGGAGGATCTCCAGCGTGTGCACCGGATGCAGTTCCATCGCCGTGCGCTCGTCGGGCGTCATCGGGCCGTTCTGTGGTGTCATCCTTGGGCTCTACCTCGAGCTCGCTGCGCAGACGCTCGGCGAAGCGACGCGTGGTGGATCCGCGACATCGGCGTCGCTCCAGCGGGCGAACGATCAGGAAGGCCTGACCGGTGGGACGTCAGCGAGTGAGGTAGCGCGCTTCGACCGCGACAGCCCTCACGTGGGTGAATGCGGACCGTGCGTCCGTGATCGCACTACCTCTCCGACTTCTGCTCACGGCTCAGGCTTCCTGACCGCTACGCCGTTGACCGTTCCCGGTTCAGGGTCCACCGTTGCTGAATGAAGCTTCGTCTCTTCGCGCTCCTCACCGTTCCCGCGGTGCTCTTCGCCCAGGACAGCGCCCGCACCGCGCTCCCCCCCGTTCGCGTCACGGCGACGCGTGAGGGCCCGCGTTCCCCGCTCGACCTGCCGTACGCCGTCACGCTCACTCGCCCCGGCTCCCTTGCCGCGTTGAAGCGACTCGGTGTGGACGAGCTGCTGTTCGCCGTGCCGGGCGTGGCGCTCGCCAATCGACAGAATCCCGCCCAGGATCCCCGCGTCAGCATCCGCGGGTTCGGCGCGCGATCCGCGTTCGGCGT
Organism: Gemmatimonadales bacterium; assembly: GCA_038319425.1. Classification (GTDB taxonomy): domain Bacteria; phylum Gemmatimonadota; class Gemmatimonadetes; order Gemmatimonadales; family Gemmatimonadaceae; genus AG11. The sequence continues at coordinate 1,669 of JBBQDE010000206.1, read as the reverse complement.
GCGCGGCGTGCGCGTGATGCAGGACGGCGTGCCCCTCACCCTGCCCGACGGCCAGACACCCGTGGACGCGCTCGACCTCGAGGGCGCCGATCGGGTCGAGATCGTGCGCGGGAGCGCGTCATCGCTGTACGGCAACGCCGCCGGTGGCGTGATCGACGTTCGCTCGGCGGCGCCGCCAGTCATCGGCGCGGCTCCGTTCGCGCGCATCGTCGGCGGCGACGCCACGCCAACCGTGAGCGCGCTCGGCGCTGCCGGCACGGTGGATGGCGTCGGCTACGGCGCCTCACTCACCCGGGTCGTCGGCCGAGGCTTCCGCGACTACTCCGACCAGCGCGCCACGCGCGGTTCGGCGCGGCTGCTCGTTTCGCCTGGCGCGTCGACCCGGATCATCGTGGCTGCGCGCCTCTCCGACGTGTCGAACGCCGAAAGTCCGGGCGCGCTCACCCAGGCGCAGCTCGATGCGAACCCTCAGCTGGCCGACGCGCTCTCCGTGCGCAAGCACGCGGGAAAGATCGTGCGGCAGGGCGACCTCTCACTCTCGCTCGCGCACGGGCTGGGCGCCGGGATCATGATGGACGCCGTCGCGTACGGCAGCGTGCGCACGCTGGCCAATCCGCTCACCTTTGCCACCGTCGACGTGGACCGGTCGAGCGGCGGCGCCTCCCTGCGCCTGAGCGACGACGCGATGCTCGACGCGCGCGCCACGCGGCTCGTCGGCGGCGCCGACGTGCAATGGCAGCACGACGACCGGCTCGAATCGGAGAACTGCATCGATGCGGGCGCGACGACCGCTACATGCCCGGCCGGCGCCGCGTTGCGCGGGGCGCGGCGCAAGGACCAGCGGGAGCTCGTGACCAGCCTCGGCCCGTTCGTGCGCGCCGAGCTGGCGCTCGCGCCACGACTGCTCGCGTCGGCGGGCGTGCGCGCCGATGCCGTGCGGTTCGAGGTGAAGGACCGGCTCGTGACGGCTACCAACCCGGATGATTCCGGTGATCGCACCCTGCACGCCGTGAGCCCGGCGTTCGGCCTCGTGTGGCGCGCCGCGCCGCTCGCCTCGGCGTACGTCACCGTCTCCACGAGCTTCGAGACGCCGACGACCACGGAGCTGGGCAACAAGCCGGACGGATCGGCCGGCATCAACCCCGATCTCCAGCCGCAGCGCACGGTGGCATTCGAGGTCGGCACGAAAGGATTGCTGCCCGCGATCGGCGTGCGCTGGGACGTCGCGCTGTTCGAGGCGCGCGCACGCGACGAGCTCGTGCCGTTCGATGTTCCGAACGGCGGCGGGCGCCGCTACTTCCGCAATGCGGGGCGCACGCTGCGCCGCGGCGGCGAGCTGGGTGTGCAGGCAGACGCGGGACCCCTCGCCATGCAGGCGGCCTACACCTGGTCGCGCTTCCGCTACGTGGACTACGCCATCGGCGCCACGTCGTACGCCGGCCGTCGCATCCCGGGCGTTCCCGAGCACGCGCTGGCGTCGAGCGTCGCGCTGCGCCGCGGCATGGCGTCGCTGACCGCTACCGTCGATGTCGCGACCGCGATGGACGTGGACGACGCCAACAGCGCCCAGGCGCCCGGGCGAACGATTCTCGGGCTCGCGCTGTCCAATACGGTACAGCTCGCGGGCGTCCGCGTCGCACCGCTCGTCGCGCTGCAGAATCTCGGCGGC
>JBBQDE010000205.1:0-5701 GCA_038319425.1 Gemmatimonadales bacterium | reverse complement strand
CGGCATCGGGTACGGATACTTCCGGCACACCACGGCGAACGATCCGGTGCAGGACCCGAAGACATTCGCACTCTTCGTCACGGCGTCGTTCCTGCTCGGCGCGCTGAGCTCCGGCGTCGCCGGCTACGTGGGCATGTGGGTCTCCATCCGCACCAACATCCGTGTCGCCGCGGCGGCGATGACTTCGCTCAACGATGCGCTGCAGACGGCATTGCGCGGTGGCGCGGTGTCCGGACTGTTCACGGTGGCGATGAGCCTCCTCGGCGTGGGCGGGCTGTTCGCCGCGCTGTCGGCCATGGCGCCGGACGGCATGTCGCAGGCGGAGTGGGCGCAGCACATCCCCTTCCTCATCGTCGGCTACGGGTTCGGCGCGTCATTCGTGGCGCTGTTCGCCCAGCTCGGCGGCGGTATCTACACCAAGGCGGCCGACGTCGGCGCCGACCTGGTGGGCAAAGTGGAAGCGGGCATTCCGGAAGACGATCCGCGGAATCCGGCCGTGATCGCCGACCTCGTCGGCGACAACGTCGGCGACTGCGCGGGACGCGGCGCCGACCTGTTCGAGAGCACGGCGGCGGAGAACATCGGCGCCATGATCCTCGGCGTGCTGCTCTACAAGTCGTTCGGCATCAACGGCATTCTCTTCCCGCTCGTCATCATGGCGCTCGGGCTGATCTGCTCCATCGTCGGCGTCATGATCGTGAAGACGAAGGAAGACGCCGATCCGATGAAGGCGCTCAACTTCGGCTACTACGTCACGGCCGCGCTGGTCACGGTGATGTTCTTCTTCGCCAGCAAGACGCTGCTCCAGGTCGATTCCGCGCCCGACGCCTGGTGGCACTTCTTCTTCTGCGGCGTCATCGGCATCGTGACGTCGGTCGCGTTCGTGTTCATCACGCAGTACTACACGGAGTATCGCTACCGCCCGGTGCTGAGCATCGCCGAGGCGAGCCAGACCGGCCCGGCGACGAACATCATCGCAGGCCTCGCGGTGGGCATGGAATCCACGGTGCTGCCGGTGATCACGATCGGCATCGCGATCATCGCCAGCTACTCGCTCGGCCAGGCGAGCGGCCTGGTGAACGAGGCCGGCCAGGCGATCGGCGGCTTGTTCGGCACGGCCGTCGCCACGATGGGCATGCTCGGCACGGCCGGCTACATCCTCGCGATGGACGTCTTCGGCCCCATCACCGACAACGCCGGCGGCATCGTGGAGATGTCGCGCCAGCCGGAATCGGTGCGCGACAAGACCGACCGTCTCGACTCGGTGGGCAACACCACGAAGGCACTCACGAAGGGCTACGCCATCGGGTCGGCGGCCCTCGCGGCATTCCTCCTGTTCTCGGCGTATCTCGACGAGGTGCGGAACCTCACCGGCCAGACGCTGCACGTGGACCTCTCGAAGCCGGTGGTGTTCGTGGCCGGCCTGCTGGGCGCGATGCTGGTGTTCTGGTTCTCCTCGCTCGCGATGACGGCCGTGCGCAAGGCTGCCTCGTCGGTGATCACCGAAGTGCGCCGCCAGTTCAAGGAGCGCCCGGGGATCATGCTGGGCACGGAGGATCCGGACTACGCGGCCTGCGTCGACATCGTCACCGTCGGCGCGCTCAAGGCGATGGTGCTGCCTGGCGCGCTCGTCGTGCTCTTTCCGATCGTCGTGGGCGTCGTGTTCAAGCGCTTCGGCGGGCCGGGCGAGTACATCGGCGCCGAGTCGGTAGCCGCGCTGCTGATGGTGGGAACGATCGCGGGCATCCTGATGGCGGGCTTCCTGAACAACGGCGGCGGCGCCTGGGACAACGCGAAGAAGTACATCGAGACGGGCGCGTACGGCGGCAAGCGCTCGGAGGCGCACAAGGCGGCGGTCGTGGGTGATACGGTGGGCGATCCGTTCAAGGACACGGCGGGTCCCTCGCTGCACGTGCTCATCAAGCTGCTCAGCACCATCACGCTGGTGCTCGCGCCGCTGTTCATCTAACGCGATCCATCACTCCCGCTGATGAATTCGCTCTTCGCACGAAAGCCGATCTCGGAGCTGCTGGTCGAAGGTGACCATCCCAACTCCCTGAAGCGGGCGCTGGGGGCGGGCGACCTGATCATGCTCGCCATCGGCGCCGTGATCGGCGCCGGCATCTTCGGGGCGATCGGCACCGCGGCGGCCGGACAACTCGGGCCGAACGGCGAAGTGATCCGCAGCGGCGCCGGGCCGGCGCTGGTGTTCTCGTTTCTGCTGCTCGGCGGCGTCTGTGCGCTCGCCGCGCTGTGCTACGCCGAGCTGGCCTCGATGATTCCGCAGGCCGGCAGTGCGTACGCGTACACGTACGCCACGCTCGGCGAGATCGTGGCCTGGATCATCGGGTGGGATCTCATCCTCGAGTACGCGGTCGGCAACGTGGCCGTGGCGATCTCGTGGGGTGACTACTTCAAGACCCTCACGGGCGGCATGCTCAATCTCCCCGTGTGGCTCACCACCGGCTATCGGACGGCGCTGCTCAGCTCCGACCCGGGGGTGCACGGCCTGTTGAAGTCGGCGCCGCAGCTCGCCGGGATCCCGATTCTGGTGAACCTGCCCGCGTTCGCGATCGTCGTGTTCATCACCTGGTTGCTGCTCCGCGGCGTGAGCGAGAGCGCGCGCGCGAACAACATCATGGTGGTGGTGAAGCTGCTGGCGCTGGCGCTGTTCGTCGGCGTCGGCGTGACGAAGATCAATCCGGCGAACTACCACCCGTTCGCGCCCAACGGCTTCGCGGGGATCCACCACGGCGCGGCGATCGTCTTCTTTGCCTACATCGGCTTCGACGCCATCTCGACCGCCGCCGAGGAGACGAAGAACCCCCAGCGCAATCTCCCGATCGGCATTCTGGGTGGACTGGCAATCTGCACGGTCATCTACGTCATCGTGGGTGCGGTGCTCACCGGCATGGTTCCGTACCGCGAGCTCGATCCGAGCCTGCACGCTGATCCGCTTGCGTACGCACTGCAGCGCGTGGGGATGCAGGGCGCGGGATGGCTGGTAGCGCTCGGCGCCGTGTTCTCGATGACGGCGGTCCTGCTCGTGTTCCAGTACGGTCAGCCGCGCATCTTCTTCGCGATGGCGCGCGATGGCTTGCTGCCCAAGTGGGCCGCGCGCGTCCACCACAAGACGCGCGTGCCCTACGCCACCACCTTGCTGACGGGGTTGTTCGTGGCGCTCTGGTCGCTGATCGGCGACGCGGGCGAGACCTACGATCTCACGAACATCGGTACGCTGTTCGCCTTCGCGCTGGTATGCATTGGCGTGCTCGTACTGCGCTATACGCAGCCCGAGCGTCCGCGCCCTTTCCGCGTGCCGTTCGCCTGGCCGGTGTGCGTCGGTGGGGCGGCCGCATGCGTGTTCGTCATGTGGGGCCTGCCGCGCCAGGCCTGGGAACGGTTCGCCGTCTGGCTGGTGATCGGGCTCGTGCTGTATTTCGCCTACGGCTTCCGCAACTCCACGCTGCGCCGTGGCGCGGCCGGTCTCCCTCCGAATCGTTGAACCGATGACGGCTGTGCCACCCGCGGCCGCACCGCCGCGCTCCGGTCTGGGCCGGATCTCGCAGACACAGTGGATCGTCATCTCGATGATCCTCGGCATCATGATCGGCTACTTCTTCCCCGACCGCCCCGAGGGCGCGACGGGATTCGAGGCCTCCGATCTCCAGGTGCTGTCGACCGTCTTCCTGCGCATGATCAAATCGTTGATCGTGCCGCTGCTGTTCGCCACGCTGGTGGTCGGCATCGCCGGCCATGGCGACGACATGAAGCGCGTCGGCAAGCTCGCGTTCCGCTCGATCGTCTACTTCGAGATCGTCACTACGCTGGCCCTCGTCGTTGGACTGCTGGCGGTGAACATCGTGAAGCCGGGGCGCGGCGTGAACCTCGCGTCAGCCTCGTCGGAGGCGGGCGCCGAGCTCGCGAAGACGCACACGACGTTCGCCGGGGTGATCGAGCACACGGTGCCGCAGAGCTTCTTCGAGGCAGCGGCGAAGAACGAGGTGCTCCAGATCGTCTTCTTCGCGATCATCTTTGCCGTGGCGCTGTCGCAGGTGCAGGGACCCGCCAAGACGTTCATGCTCTCCTTCTGCGAGAGCCTGAGCGAGGTGATGTTCAAGTTCGTCGGCATCGTGATGAAGTTCGCCCCGTTCGGCATCGGCGCCGCCATCGCCGTGACGGTCGGGAGGAGCGGGCTGGGCGTTCTGCGCAACCTCGGCGTGCTGGTGCTCACGCTCTATGGCGCGCTCGTCGTCTTCATCCTCTTCGTGCTGCTGCCGATCGCGATCTTCTTCAAGGATCCCATCCGGCGCTTCTGGCAGGCGACGAAGGAGCCGTGGCTGATCGCCTTCACGACCGCGTCCTCGGAAGCCGCTCTGCCGCTGGCCCTCCAGCGGATGGAGCGTCTCGGCGTGCCTCGCCGCATCGTGTCGTTCGTGCTGCCGACCGGCTACTCGTTCAATCTCGACGGCAGCACGCTCTATCTCGCGCTCGCGTCCGTGTTCGTCGCGCAGGCAGCCGGCATCGACATGCCCATCTCGACGCAGATCCTGATGATGCTCACGCTGATGCTCACGAGCAAGGGTGTGGCGGCGGTGCCGCGTGCGTCGCTCGTGATCCTCTCCGGCGCGCTGGCGCAGTTCGGCCTGCCGCTCCAGGGCGTGGCCGTCATCCTCGGCGTGGACGCGCTCATGGACATGGCGCGCACGTCGATCAACCTCGTGGGCAACTGTCTGGCGACGGTGGTGATGGCGCGGTGGGAGGGGTCGTTCGAGCTGTCGCGCGAGGACACCCCGGAGGCCGATGCGGTGGCGGGCATGCCGCTGACGGTGCCGCGGGTTCGCACGCCCGATCTCGACTAGGCGGCGCGACTGATCGGTGCGGCCGCGGTGGCGCGGCAACCGGAATCGCGCGAGCGCTTCCTCCGCGAGGCACGCACCGCGGCGGGCCTGTCGCACCCGCACATCGTCTCCATCCACCGCGTTGGCGAGGCCGGCGGCTTCGTCTTCTTCGTCATGAGCTACGTGACGGGCGAGACGCTGGGGGAACGGCTGCGGCGCGAAGGCCCGCTGCCGCCGGCTGAGGCCATGCGCGTGCTGCGCGAGGTGGCGTGGGCGCTGGCCTACGCGCACGGACGCGGCATCGTGCATCGCGACGTGAAGCCGGACAACATCCTGCTCGAGGCGGGCACGGGACGCACCCTGGTCACCGACTTCGGCATCGCGCACGCCGCAGGCCGCACGGGGCCCGATACGGACCCGGGCCGCATCATGGGCACGGCGCACTTCATGAGCCCCGAGCAGGCCGCCAGCGAGCCGCTCGACGGACGCAGCGACATGTATGCGCTCGGCGTGGTCGGATACCTCGCGGTGAGCGGTCGCCTGCCGTTCGACGCGTCGAACCTGCCCGCGCTCCTCGTGCGTCAGGCGACCGAGGTGGCGCCGTCCGTCATGCATGTCGCGCCGGGCCTGCCGCCGGCGCTCGCCCATGCCATCGACCGATGCCTGGAGCGCGATCCGTTGCGCCGATTCAGCGACGGCGAGGCGATGGCGGCGGCGCTGGTGGCACCCGTGGACGCGCGCCCCACGTTGCCGACCGCCCTGCGCGTCTGGCTCGGCGCGAGAAATCCGGCTCTCACGGCCTACGCGGCGTGGTCGGGCATGTTCACCGTCAGCACCATCGGCCAGGCAATGCAGATGCT
>JBBQDE010000204.1:0-5722 GCA_038319425.1 Gemmatimonadales bacterium | reverse complement strand
TCGATCGCCGCGCTCCGCACGCACCAGCGCCTGTCGCCCGTGCTGCTCCAGGTGCAGTCCGACCGCTCCGATCAGCCGCTCTCGCCGACGCGGGGCTACCGCGCGCGGGCGGAGCTGGAGCATGCGTCGCAGCAGACGGTCTCGGACTACGCCTACAACCGGGCATTCGCCGACGGCGCGCTGTACACGCGATTTGGGCCGCGTCGAGCGGTGCTGGCGTCGCACATCCGCATCGGCTTCGTGCGGCCGCTCCAGGGGAACACCGACGGCGTGCTTCATCCGCGCAAGCGGTTCTACGCCGGCGGCTCGCAGTCGGTGCGCGGGTTCGGTGAGAACCAACTGGGCCCGCGCATCCTCACCTTGCCGCACGGCTTCCTGCTCCATGCGACGGACGCGAACGGTGCGCCGTGCGACGCGTTCTCGGACGCAATCCGCTTCTGCGATCCGAACACCGTCACGGACTCGGTGGCGAAGAACAACGTGTTCGAGCCGGTCAAGGACCAGCAGTTCACGCCGCGGCCACTCGGCGGCACATCGATCATCGAAGGGAGCGTGGAGTACCGGTTTCCCCTGCCCTTCTTCTCGAGCCTCGGCGGTGCGGTGTTCGTGGACGGGGCGGCGGTGGGAGAGCGGGTGCTCGATCCGCTGGGTGGAGGGCTGAGCACGCTGGCGAACCTGGTGCGCGGCAAGGGCGCGATCACGCCGGGATTCGGCGTTCGCTACTACTCGCCCGTCGGCCCGATCCGCGTGGACGTGGGGATCAACACGTCGCAGTCCGAAGATCTCGCCGTCGTGACGGAGATCGTGAAGAACGGCAAGCGCGTCATCGTCCCGCTCGACCTGCCCCGGCATTTCTCGGCCACCGGCTCCGAGACGAGCGCCTTTCGGAACGCGCTGAACCGGATGGTGCTGCACCTCTCGATCGGACAGCCGTTCTGATGGTGCTCCGCCGAGTGTACCGGCTGCTCGTGGTGCTGAGCGTGATTGCCGTGCTTGCGGTGATCGCGGTGTGGTTCGTGTCCAACACGGAGTTCGGGCGGGAGCGCGTGCGACGGCTGGCGCTCTCGGCGTTCGGCGGCGCGACGCACGGCATCGTGAAGATCGGCGCCGTGCACGGCAACCTGCTGAGCGGCGCGACGTTCGTGGACGTGTCGATCACGGACAGCGCGGGACGGCCGTTCTTCAAGGCCGACTCGCTCACGGGGCGCTACGTGCTGCGCAGCCTCATCTCGAAGCGGATCTACGTGGACGGTCTCGTGCTCTACCGACCGCGGGTGGTGGTGGAGAAGCTGCCGGGCAGCGACGAGTGGAACTATCGCCGGCTCTGGCCGCAGTCCAAGCCCACGGGCCCGGTGGACACGCTGCCCGGCTGGGGGGCATGGGTCAGGTTCACCAACGCGACGGTGATCGGCGGGGACATCGTCGTGCGCTCGCCCTGGTCGCCGCGCACGGGGCTGACGGCGCGCGTGCGCGACAGCGTGGTGAAGGACGCGTTGAGCGACGGCTCGCGGCTGAAGATCGTTGCAGTGCCGGGCGGCTACCAGAAGGTGATCGAGTTGGCGAAGGTGGATGCCACGCTGCCGCTCGTGCGGATCGCGGATCCCGGGTTCAAGAACCGGTATCTGCAGGTCTCTGGGCTGCGCATGCACGCGTACGCGTTCCGGCCCCCGCCGGCCGAGGTGAAGGCTCTTGCCGGCAACTTCGAGTTCAACGACGACTCGCTGTGGTGGAAAGGGGCGGTCGCGCGGCTGCCGGCGTCGAACCTGAAGGGCGACGGCGCGTACAACATCGGCAACGGCGACCTGCGGCTGTCGCTCGCGGCGACACCCGCGGCGCTCAACGATTTCAAGTGGCTCTACCAGCGCTTCCCCGATGAGGGCGGGGGCAACCTCGGCATCACGGTGCTCTGGAAGGGGGCGACGCAGGACTACGTGATCCGCGACGCGGACGTGCGCAGCGGCGGCGCGCACGTGCTGGGCGACGTGGGGGTGACGGTGGCCGACACGACGTTCTTCCACGATGCGAACCTGCGCTTCACCGGCGTGACGACGAAGCAGATCGCCGACATCGATCCGACGCTGCGCGCGCCGCGACAGGGGGTGCTGAGCGGACACGCGACGTTCAACGGTGCGCTCAAGCGGCTCGACATCGCGGACGCCGACGTCACGTTCGCCGCGTACGGGCGTGGCACGAGCCGGGTGCAGGCTCGCGGTCGGGTGGGATTCGCGGGACCAAAGTATGTCGTGAGCGCGAGCGACCTCCGCCTGCACATCCTGCCGCTGCAGATCGACATCGTGAAGCTGCTCTTCCCGACGCTGCCGATCGGCGGCACGCTCACCGGCGCGCTCACGCTCAACGGGAACGGCGCGACGCAGCTCGTGGCGACGAACCTCGACGTGGTGCACCAGGACGGGCCGAACCGCAGTCGCGCCGTGGGACGTGGCGCGGTGCATACCACCGGCACCCAGACGCTGGACCTCGACGTGGTGGCGCAGCGCGTTGCGCTCGCGGAGCTCACCCGGTTCGCGCCTTCGCTACCGCTCAAGGGGTTGGCGACCGGTCCGGTGCACGCGCATGGACCGATCGACGCCATCCGGCTCGACACGCGGCTCGCGCTCCCGGGCGGCGCGGTGTTCGCGCTGCGCGGCACGGTGGACTTCCTCTCGAAGGAGCTGGGCTACGACGTCGTCGCCGACGCAACCGCGCTCGACCTGAGCCGGGTGGTGATCGGTGCGCCGCGCACGGCGCTGACGGGAGGCGGCACGGCGCGTGGGCGCGGCTTCAAGCCGGCGACGATGTACGCCGACCTCGCGTTCGACTTCGGACCGTCGTCGGTGGATACCCTGGGCGTGGACTCGCTCACCCTGCGCGCGCGCCTGGCCAACGGATTGGCCAACGTCGAGCGGGCGAGGGTGCGCGCGTCGGGCGCGCAGGTGGATGTCGCCGGACAGTTCGGCCTCGATGCGCAGCATCAGGGCGCGCTCACGTACTCGGTCGCGGTGGACTCCCTCGCGACGTTCGCGCGATTCCTCCCCGGGTTGGGACCGGATACGGGAGTCGTGAAGCCACGACCGCGCGTCGCCGCCGAGCTGCTGCGCATCGCGCGGGCCGACTCGGCGCGCGCCGACCGGGCCACCGAAGTGGAGCGCGCCATCAGCGGCCGGCGTGCGGCGCCGCTGCGCACCCCGGTGGATACGCCGCGCGCGATCCCGCGCAGCGCGCTGGCGGGCGCCGTCCGCGCCGCCGGCACGATCACCGGCTCGGTGAGCCGCTTCTCCCTGCAGGGAACGGCGAGCGGAGCGGGGCTGGTGGTGCGCGGCAACGCGGCGCGTCACGTCGCGGCCACGTACCGCTGGGAGAATGCCCGCACCGCCCAGTCGAAGATGACCGTGGCATTGTCGGGCGACACGATCAGCGCATTCGGCTTCGCGTTCGACAGCCTGGCCGCCGACCTGTCGTACCTCAAGCCCGGCGGCACGGTCTCGCTCCGCATCCGGCAAGGGGACCAGCGCGACTACGCGCTGCAGGGCGACTTCGTGCTGCACTCGACCCACAACGAGATCCACCTCGCCAACATGGCGCTCCGCTTCGATTCCACGACGTGGCGCGCGACGCACCCGTCGACGATTCGCTGGGGCGGCAGCGGCATCGAGGTGGTGAACCTCGAGCTGCGCAGCGGGCCGGGGCAGCGCATCTACGCCAACGGACTGCTGCCGACGCAGGGACGCGCCAACTTCGACCTGGCCGTGGAGAACTTCGCGGTGGAGAACGTCGCGGAGCTGTTGCAGAGCGACCTGCCGCTGGCCGGCCGCGTGAGCTTCGACGCGCACGTGGAGGGAACGGCGACCGATCCGCGCGTGAGCGGGAAGCTCGATCTCGTGAGCGCGACGTACAATGGCACGGTGGTGCCTGAGGTGCACGGAACCTTCACGTACGCCAACAAGCAGCTCACCACGGACGCGACGGCGGTAGACTCGACCGGGCGGACGCTGGCGACGGTGAACGGCACGATCCCGATCGACCTCGCGCTGAGCGGCGTGACCGGCTCGCGCCTGCTCGACCTGCCGATCAACGTCACGCTGGGCTCGGACAGCCTGCCGATCGACCTGATCCCGCAGTTCACCGGCGCGCTCACCGACGTGAAAGGGCGCGCGATCGGGAAGGTGACCGTGGGCGGCACACTCAAGCGGCCCTCGCTGAACGGCGCGTTGACGCTGAATGAGGCGCAGTTCAAGCTCGCGGCGACGGGCGCATTCTTCACGCACGTGAACGGCGCGGTGCGGATGACGGGCGACACCGTGTACGTGGATTCCATCGCGGCGACGGCCAGCGGACCTGTACGCGTGGCTGGCACCATCACGGTAGGTGATTGGCGCACGCCGGCATTCAACCTCGCGCTCACGGCCAACGAGGCCGAGCTGTTGAACAACGACCGCGGCGCGATCTACGCCAACGCCGGGCTGCGGCTGTCGGGCTCCGTGACCGAACCATACGTGAGCGGCCAGGTGACGATCGTGCACGGCGTGTTCTACATCCCGCAGTCCACCGGCAAGACGCTGGTGGGCGCGGATGACCCGGCGCTGTTCAACGTGATCGACACGGCGCTCGTGGCGCAGCGCGAGATCTTCCCCGCACAGTCCGCTCTGTTCAAGAACCTGAAGGTCGAGGTGGACCTGGCGGTCGAGCGCAATACTTGGGTGCGGTCGCGCGACGCGAACGTGGAGGTGTTCACCGACGGACCGATGCGGGTGAACGTGGCGGGTGACGCGCTCACCCTGACCGGCGCGATCGACGCCGACCGTGGTGAATACACCTTCCTGAGCAAGCGCTTCCAGATCAAGCGCGGTTCGGCGCTCTTCATCGGATCGCCCGAGCTCAATCCGACATTACAGGTCACAGCCGAGTACCAGGTGAAGCAGCCGACGGGGAACACGAACATCCGGGTGCTCATCGGTGGAACGCTGTCGCAGCCGCGCATCTCGCTCGAGAGCGACGCGCAGCCACCGCTCTCCCAGAGCGACCTGCTGAGTTATCTGGCGTTCGGCGAGAGCAGCAACTCGCTGCTGCAGTTCAACCAGACGTCGCTGTCCGCGTCACAGGGGGGGAACCTGATCAACGTGGCGAGCGCGCGGCTGGCGGGCGTGGCGCTGGGCGAGGCGCTCAACCAGCTGGAGGGCGACGCGGCGCGTTCGCTTGGCGTAGACGTGTTCAACATCACGCCGGGAGACGTGCCGGTGAACCCGGGGCAGAGCGGCTTCCAGCAGTTCATCACGGGGACCGAGCTCGAGGTGGGGCGCTATCTCAATCCTCGTACGTTCGCCACGGCGATCGTGTCGCCGGGCGCGGTGGCGTGCGCGTCGGGCGCCAGCCGGCGCGACCAGAACGGGAGCAACTGCGTGCCGCCGGGCATCAACCTCACGCACCGCACGTCGAAGGGCTTCCGGTTCGAGACGGGGTACAGCCCGCGGTACATCCTGGACGCGCCGACGCTGGATGGGCAGCGGGCGAGCGGCACGGGACAGTTCGGGGCGTTCGTGATCAGGGAGTGGAGATTTTAGGCGGGGCGCACGCCGCGCTCCGCGCGGCGTGCTCACGGGATCGGGCGGCGTGAACGCCGCCCTACGGGGGCGCTGCTTCGCTGGCTAACAGGGCGCATCGGCGCTGCGCGCCTCGCTAATGGGCACCCCAATCTCAGTAAGCAGTTAGGCGGCGCGGAGCGCTC
>JBBQDE010000203.1:0-5749 GCA_038319425.1 Gemmatimonadales bacterium | reverse complement strand
GGCAAGGTGCAGATCGTGTTCGGCGGCAAGGCGCACCCGCACGACGGCGGCGGCAAGGAGCTGATCCGCCGCATCTTCGCCGCGCGCGAGCAACTCGGCGACGTGGTGAAGATTGTCTACCTCGAGAACTACGAGATGTCGCTCGCCTACAAGATGGTGGCCGGCGTGGATCTCTGGCTGAACAACCCGATGAAGCCGCTCGAGGCGTCGGGAACGAGTGGCATGAAGGCGGCGATGAACGGTGTGCCGTCCTTCTCCGTGCTCGACGGCTGGTGGGTGGAAGGACACGTGGAGGGCGTCACCGGCTGGTCCATCGGCGGCCCCGAGCTCGAGGGCGACCCGGCACGCGATGCCGTGGATCTCTACATCAAGCTGGAGCGCGTCATCCTGCCGCTCTTCTACGGGCTCCCCTTCGCGTACGCCGAGGTGATGCGCTCGGCCATCGCGCTCAACGGCAGCTTCTTCAACACCCAGCGGATGGTGGGGCAGTACGTGCACAACGCGTATTTCCCGAATGGCGCGCCGAGGGCCACGCCGACCGAGGCGATCGCGCTGATCTGAGGTGCTCTTCCGGTACTGGTATACCCGTGTACCGCTGTGCGCAGGGTCTTCGCCCTACGCCGCCTCGATCACCGGCTCGCCCGATTCCACCTCGGCCTCGTAGTCCTCGGTCCGGCGCACGGCGCGCAGCACCGTGTTGCCGGCGGCCACCGCACCGAGCAGGATGTAGATGTAGAAGGTGTAGAAGCGCCACCACACGAGCGCCGCGGCGAAGAGCGTCACCGGAATCGCATCGCCGAGCGCGGCGCGGAACGCCATCTCCACGGCGCCGCCGCCGCCGGGCACCGGTACCGCCGCCGCGCCGTAGAGGAATCCGAGCGGCCAGAGCGCCAGCGGCGCGAGTGGCACGGCCGCCACGCTCGTCAACACGAGCGCCGGCAGCACGGTGAGCCGCACCCCGACGTGCACCACCGACGCGAGGAACGACGCGATCGCCGGCTTCATGTTCACGTGCTCCACCGAATCGATCGTGGCGCGCAGCTTCCGGAGCGCGCGCTGGATGGTGCGCCACCGCCCCGCGTTGAGTCGCAGCCGCCGCGCCCATCGCGGCGGCGGGCCGTTCGCGTTGCGCCGCGAGAGGAAGAGCGCCACCGCGCCGACGCCGAGGACGACCGCCGCATAGGTGCCCACCAGTCCCACGAGCGTGAGTACCACCGCGCCCGCATGCCGGAAGACGATCGCCACCACGAGCACCACGGCGGCGAGCGAGAACACTTCGAGAAACAGCTCGGCGTAGAGGATGACGAGCACGCTGGACGAGGCGAGCCCCGATTCGGCGAGGATGAAGAAGCGGGCAGGCTCGGCACCGCTGCGCGCCGGCGTGATGGCCGCGCCGAAGTCGCCGCCCAGGCAGGTGCGCAGCGCGGTCCCGAGCGGCAGGCGGATCCCCGCGGCCCGGGCGCTCCAGCGGATCTTGAGCGCGCGCGCGAACACCTCCGCCATCACCGCCAGCAGCGCCAGCAGGTGCGCGCGCGGTGGAAGCACCAGCGACGCGCCATCCTGCGACCACCCGACGATCATGTACACCGAGACGCCGATCGTTGCGGCGAACGACAGCGCGGTGAGAAGCCAGCGCGTCGGCGTCATCGGTGGGGCTGGCTTAGCATCGGGGGGAAGGTACAGCGGTGCACGTGAGGCGGGGCCACTGAGCCTCGTGACGCCGCCTCACGCCGCTGCATGCCCCCGCGACGAGCGGCACCGAGCCTTTCGCCGATGCTACGAGCCACCCACCAATCATCGCACCGCTTCCGGCGCTACGCGCTGGACGACCGCATCTCGTTCCTGCTGAATGCCGCGCTGCTGTTCGTCGTCGCCTTCTACATCTATCCGTTCAAGTTCCTGACGACGACGTTCATCAACGCGCTCACCGGCTTTCAGGAGCTCGACGCGGCGGGGCAGGTGATCGTGGCGATGCGCCATGAGGACTGGCGCCCGCTGATGCTGGTGTACAGCGCCGGCTTCATGGCGCTCTACATGATCTTCGCGCTGCTGTACCTGCACGCCTACCGGCAGCGCGACGAGCTCGCCCTGGATGCCATGGAAGCGTACGAGACGCGGAGCGCCGTCTGGGAGAACACGCTGATGCTGAGCATCGGCGCGGTCGGCCTCGTGCTCGCGGCGTTGAACCGCCCGCAATGGGTCGGCCTGAGTTATATCCTCATCGGGCCGGCGCAGACGCTGCTCGGCAGCGTGCGCGGCAAGCGGCGGGAGCGGCTCCGACTGGCATGATAGCCGCGCGCCGGTCTCGACCCCGGGGGTAGGGAAAGAGTGGTGCACGCCGCGCGCGCGACGCATTGCGCGACCATGCTTGCGGAAGTCCGTTGCTCGCAGCAATCATCTCCCGCCATGCCGCCCGCCCCCCGCGCCGCCGCGCTGACCGACACCGCCGCCCTGCTCGCCGAAGGTATTCGCTACGAGCGTGGTGGGGTGACCGCGCGCGCGCTGGACTGCTTCAATGCGGTCACCGAGCGCTGGCGCGAGGATCCCGCCTCCGCGGCCGAAGCGTGGTGGCGCGTGGCCAATCAGCACCGCCTCCAGTCGCACTGGCTGGAGGCGCTCGACGCCGCCCGCGCCAGCGCGACGCTCGCGCGCGAGCACGGCCTGCCGAACCAGGAGGCGGACGCGCTCAATATCGAACGGGCGATCTGGATGCCCCGCGGCGACTACGCCGCCGCCCGCCCGTTGTTCGAGCGCACGCTGACGCTGGCGGAGACGGCGAACACCCGCGCGAAGGCGCTCCAGAACCTGGGCGGCATCGCCGGCGAGGAGCGCGCCTTCGACGACGCGGAGCGGCTCTTCGTCGCCTCCCGCGAGGAATACGCCCAGGCCGGCGACGCGCGGGGCGAAGCGGTGTCGATGCTCAATCTCGGCCGGTTGCAGCTCGAGCGTGGCGACCTCACGGGATCGCGCGAGACCCTCGAAGCAGCCGTCGGCGCGGCGCGGATGTCGGGCGACCTGGAGATGCACGCCGCGGCCCTGCTCAACCTCGGCATGGTGCTCAGCGCGCTCGAGTGCATGAGCGACGCCGAGGAGCGCATCACCACCGCGTACGGGCAGTTCACCATCGCCGACATCCCGGTGCAGCGGGTGCGCTGCCTGATGCAGCTCGCGCGTCTCGCGATCCAGCGCGGCGAACCAGTCACGGCGCGCGTCTGCCTCGAGCACGCCCGCGACGTGGCCGCCGATGCGCAGCTCCCCCGGGAGCTCCGTCTCATCGGCGAGCAGCTGGACGCCGTGCCCCTGTGAGGTAGCGCACCGGGCCCGGGCCGGCGTCCTTCGGGCGACGGCGACGGGACGCCCCCGATCGGCCGGCCGCTGGCACGGCTTTGGCAAAACATCCGCGCCGATGGATTCCGTGGCTGATGCCGGCCGCGACCACGTTGGCTCGATTACAGATCGAGGACATGGAATGCGTATCCGCCTGCTGTTCGCCGCCGCCGCCGCGTTGACCCTGTCCGCGTGCGGCGAGTCGTCTACCGCGCCCCGCTTCAAGCCGACGGCCGCGTCGAAGGACATCACCTGCCGCTCGGGCTATCACATCGCCACGCGCGATGACGGCACCGAGTATTGCGAGTCCGACGGCGGCTTCTAACATCTCCGCCCCGGCGTCCACGAAACCCTGACGCACGCGCACGGCACGCCGGCCTCTTGCGAGGCCGGCGTGCCGTGCGCTACTTCGACAGACTGTCCATCCACCGTCCGTCGGAGGTTCGAACGTGAGTGGTAAATCCCTCAGTGGCGTCGCGATCGCGAGCGCCCTGTCAGTGCTGTCGTCGTCGGCGACCGCGCAGATCTCGCCCTCGACCGCGAGCCCGCGCGACACGCGCCCGAGCATCCCGCTCGGCACGCCGCGGCTCGGCGCCGCGCCGCTCGACACCGCGGCGCTCAACACGCTCAAGTGGCGCGAGCTCGGCCCGTTCCGCGGCGGGCGCAGCGTCGCCGTCGAGGGGTCCGCGGCGCGCCCCAACGAGTACTACATGGGCACCACCGGCGGCGGCGTCTTCAAGACACTCGACGGGGGACAATCGTGGGCGCCGATGACCGACAAGTACTTCGGCGGCACCATCGGCGCCGTGACGGTCGCGCCGTCGAATCCCGACGTCGTGTACGTCGGCGGCGGCGAATATCCCATTCGCGGCAACGTGTCGCACGGCGACGGCGTATGGAAATCCACCGACGCCGGCAAGACGTGGACGTCACTCGGACTCGACGCCACGCGGCACATCGCGCGCGTGCGCGTGCACCCGACGAATCCTGATCTCGTGTACGTGGCCGCGCAGGGCAACGTGTGGACGCCCACGCCCGAGCGTGGCATCTACCGCTCGAAGGACGGCGGCAAGAGCTGGGCAAAGATCCTCTTCCGCAACGATTCTACGGGCGCGAGCGACCTCGTGATGGACCCATCCAACCCGAACGTGCTCTACGCCACGTTCTGGCAGGCGGGACGCACGCCATGGATGCTCGTATCCGGTGGCCCTGGGTCCGCGATCTTCAAGACCACTGACGGTGGCGACACCTGGTCCGACATCTCCCACAATCCCGGCCTCCCCGCGGGACTGCTCGGGAACATGGGCATCGACGTCTCGGCCGCAAAGCCGAGCCGCGTGTTCGCGATCATCGAGGCCGACTCCGGCGGCGTGTACCGCTCGGACGACGCGGGCGCCACGTGGACACGCACGAACAGCGACCGCTCGCTGCGGCAGCGCGCGTGGTACTACACGAAGATCCACGCCGACCCGAAGGACACCAACGTCGTCTACGTCAACAACGTCAACTTCAACAGGTCCACCGACGGCGGAAAGACCTTCCGCCCGGTGCGCGGCATCCCGCACGGCGACTCGCACGACTTCTGGATCGCGCCGAACGACAACAAGCGCATGATCGAGGGCGACGACGGCGGCGCGAGCGTGTCCACCGACGGCGGCCGCACCTGGACGGACGAGGACTACGCGACGGCGCAGTTCTATCACGTGATCACGACCAACCACTTCCCGTATCACGTCTGCGGCGCGCAACAGGACAACAGCACGCTGTGCGGCCCGAGCCGCAAGCAGGGAGGCATCGACATCAGCGACTGGGAAGAGGCGGGCGGCGGCGAGTCCGGCTTCATCGCGGCGCGCGCCGACAACCCGGACATCGTGTACGCGGGAAGCTACGGCGCGCTGCTCACACGCAAGGACATGCGCACGGGCCTCACGCGGAACATCAATCCGTTCCCCGACAACCCGATGGGCCACTCGGCGATCGATCTCAAGTATCGCTTCCAATGGACCTTCCCGATTCTCGTGTCGCCGCACAGCTCGAACGTGCTGTACGCCGCGTCGAACTACGTGCACCGCACGACGAACGACGGCCAGAGCTGGCAGGTCATCTCGGGCGATCTTACGCGCAACGACCCGAAGACCCTCGGCGCCTCCGGCGGTCCGCTCACGAAGGACCAGACGTCGGTGGAGTACTACGGAACGATCTTCGCCTTCGCCGAGTCGCCGAAGCAGAAGGGCGTGCTGTGGGCGGGGAGTGACGACGGGCTGGTGCACGTGTCACGCGACGACGGGAAGACATGGCAGAACGTCACGCCGCCGGACATGGCGGCGTACACGCGCGTGTCGCTGATCGAGCCGGGACAGTTCGCGGCGGGCACGGCGTACGTGGCCGCGAACCGCTTCCAGCTTGCCGACATGAAGCCGTA
>JBBQDE010000202.1:0-5752 GCA_038319425.1 Gemmatimonadales bacterium | reverse complement strand
CCCGAGCGCGCCGGCTCAATGCAGCGCCGCGCGCTTCAGCAGCCGGCCGGCGCGCTCGCGGTGCTCGGCGACGCGCGGCGGATGCGGGCGGTCCTGCGCGCGCTTGCCGAGCGCGGCGTGAGTGCCGCCGACGCGCGACTCGACTCGCTGAACGAGATCAACCGCGTGCTGGGCCGCAGTGCGGGCACACGGCGCGTGGAAATGCGTGGCGACGGCACCTTCGCCCGCGCGTTCGTCGCCGTCGGCGATGCCTTTGCCGGCCTGCTCATCCCCATCGTCGAGAGCGCCGCCGATGCACTGATTCTCGGAGAGCTGGATCGCGTGAGGCGATGCGCCGACCCGCGTTGCGGCCGCGTCTTCCAGGACGAGACGAAGAACGGCCGCCGACGGTGGTGCGACATGGCGACCTGCGGCAACCGCGCGAAGGCGGCGCGCCACCGGATGAAGCTGCACAGCTAGCCGCGACGCTACGACGCGAGCGCGAGGGTCTTGATGTACCCCATCTCGACGGCGTAACCACGCAAGCGGCCCTGCAGGATGCGACGGCCGCGAAAGAGGCGCGACTTCACCGTGCCTTCCGGAATGCCGAGGATCAGCGCGATCTCGGCATAGCGCATCTCCTGGATGTCCGACAGCACCACGGCAGCGCGGTATTCGTCCGGCAGGGCCTCGATCGCCTGCACGATCTCGTCATCGAGAAACGAGTCGTAGAAGCGACCCTCCGGATCCGCCTCACCCACTGCGTCCTGCACCGACCACCCCGACTCCCCATCACCGTCCGCCACTTCGCGCGCGTCGATGCGCCGCTTCCGGCTCACGAACACATGATAGAGGATGGTGAACAGCCAGGCGCGGATGTTGGTGCCGAGACGATACTGCTCCCATCGCTCGAACGCGCGCAGCACCGTGTCCGAGACGAGGTCTTCCGCGTCGTCGCGCGCCCGTGCGAGCCTGAGCGCAAAGGCATAGAGCGCGTCGAGATGGATCAGCGCCTCTTCCTCGAAGCGCGCGCGTTGCGCGGCATCGCTCGAGCCGTTCGTCGTGAGCTCCATCGTCCCGTCCCCCCGTCACCACCCATGATCTCGCGACGCGGATCCCCGTCCCGTCGCGTCCCACCCACGTGCTACGGCGAGACGGCGTGTCCCGGTTCGCGCTCCGCGACCGTCCGCAACAGCAGGTCGCCGTCGCGCAGATGCGTCGCCACGAAGCGCTTGAGGTCTTCGCCGATCCCTTCCATGATCGCGACGTCCCGCTTCACTCGCGTCATGAGCATTCCCCCTTCGAGCGCCGCGATGATGAAGCGCGCCAGACGGGTCACCTCCGTGCCATCGCGCAACCGGTCGCGCAGCTCCCACAACAACGCCTGGAGCTGCTGCGCCCACCGCTCGAACACCACATCGAGTCGTTTCCGGAATCCTTCGTGTGAATCCGCGAGCTCGCCGGCCAGGTTGCCGAATGGCGACCCGTTCCTCGAGTCACGCTCTCGCTGCAGCGCCACGAGCGTATCGATGAACAGCCCGAGCCGGTCGAGCGGCTCGATCATCGGCTCGCGCAGGAGCGCGAGACCCCGCTCGGTGAAGCGTCCGAACTGTCGGTCCAGCACTTCGTAGCCCAGCGCTTCCTTCGACTCGAAGTAGTGATAGAAATGACTTTTTCCGCTGAGCCCAGCCGCCCGGATCACGTCGTCGACGGACGTATGGGTGAAGCCCTGCTCGCTGATCAACCGCGCGGCGGCGTCGAGGATGGCGAGTCGGCGATTGCTCACTCCTCGAAATTAGGACCGGGCAGTCCTAATGTCAATAGTGCCTTGTAAACCAATTGTTTACCGTATCTTGCATGCTGTACATGACCGGGAAGCGGGCAGTTGAATGATGTCTGCCCCATCCGGCCGGGCGTAACAGCGGTCACCGCAAGGCGCCTTCCGCCCGTTAGCTTGTCGCCATGACACCGGGCGCCGTCACCCGCATCGAGGTCACGCGGACCCATCTGGAGCTTCGAAGTGCGTCCGCGTTGCGCCCGGCGAGCGCTCCGTCGCGCCCGGTCAACCTGCGGATGCTGCATCACATCGGCGCGCCGGAGTATCGAACGCTCTACAGCGTGGTCGGCGAGCGGTGGCTGTGGCGCGACCGGCTCGTGTGGTCCGACGACGAGCTGCGCGCCTATCTCTCCTCACCCTCCGTTCGCGTCTGGCGACTCGACGTGGAGGAGCGCCTGGCCGGCTACTTCGAGCTGCAGCACCACCAGGCCAGCGGCGCGGTCGAGGTGATGTACTTCGGCCTCGTCCCGGCGTTCATGGGACAGGGCCTCGGGGGGTGGCTCCTCACTCGGGCCGTCGAGGAGGCGTTCGCGCTCGGCGGCTCCCGTGTCATCCTCAACACGTGCAGCCTTGACGCGCCGCAGGCGCTGCCGAACTACCTGGCGCGCGGCTTCACCATCGTGCGCGAGGAGCGCTACCTGCTGGAGCTGCCGGACCGGTCGCCCATCTCAGCGTGATCGGCCGCGGCCGCCGCCTCGGCTGCCCCCACGCCCGCCGCCGCCCCCGCGCCCTCCACCCGGGCCGCGTTTGGGACCTCGACCCGGTCCGCCAGGCTCGCCGCGATGCCCGCGCGATGCACCAGCTGGCCGCTCGTCGCCGGGCAACGGCACGCCCACGTACGACTCCTTCTCGTTCCCGCCCGAGCGCCGGTTCCGCTCACGCTTGCCGGGGCGCTGCGCGCGGCTCTCCTCGCGCAACGCGCGCTTCGGCTCGCGCCCCGATCGCTCGCGGCGTCCGCGCTGGTTGGCTTCCCGCTGCTCGTCGCGCTTGCGGTTGAAGCGCGCCACCTCGTCCTCCGTCCAGGGCGCGTCGAGCAGCGTCTGCAGCTCGTCCAGGGTGCGCGCGCGGATCGACCCGCGCTGGCCACGGTATACCACGAACCGCACCGGACGATCGAGCACGGGCACCTCGCCCGACGTGAGCGTCCGCGCGATTTTCTCGGGCAGCCGCAGGCGCGCCACGCCGCGAGGTCCGGGCTCCGTCTCCTCCACGTCGTAGTCGATCTCCACCTCGCGGTCGCGCACCGTGACGCGCGACGGAAGCGCGTCGTACTTCGCGCGCTCGGCGCGCGGAGACAGCGCCTCGAGGTCGGCGGCGAGGTTCAGGTCCGCCTGCTTGAACTCCGTGACCGAGCCCACGCCGGCGAGCTTTCGCTCGTACAGCGCGGCGAGCTCGGACTGCCCCAGGCGCGGCAGCATACCGCCGGAGCGGCGGTACGCCTCTCGAACCACGTCGATGTGGTTCAGGTTGTCCTTCACCGCGAAGTGCCGTGCTTCGCCTCGCGCGAGGGCGTCGGCGAGCACCTTGCGCGCCGCATCTGCGCGGCCGGGCGGAAACACCTCCACCGCCTCCACCTCGCGCTCCAGCTCGAACCCGAAGTACTCCACGCGCCGGCGCAGCACGAGCGGCGCCTTGCGCCGCTCCGCGTCGTACGCGAGCTCCGCTTCGTTGCCCGTCGCGTAGCGGCGGATCACGTCCATCGGCAGCTGCGTCCCTTCGATCGACGCGCGGGGATTGCCGAACCGGTCCGCGAAGTAGCGCAGCTCGCCGGCGATGGCGCCCCAGCTGCCGCAGACGCTCGTCTTGCTCACGCGCGCCTCCTCGCCCCACGCCGTCTGCTCGTCGATCACGAGGTCGAACGGCATGTACTCGGCAAGCAGCTGCGCGAACTGACGGCGCGTGCCTTCGTGCGCCATCGGCATGTCGGCGGGCAGCGGCATGCTCAGCCCGCGATACACGCTCGCCATGCCGAGCGCCGCGTCCTCGATCGACTTCACGAGCACGCCGCGCTTCTCGGCCCACTCGGTGATCGCGTCCTCGTGGAAGAGATGCCGCGTGAGGCCGTACACCTCCCCCACGTAGCCGGCCACACGATAGGCCTCGGCGTAGACATTGTACGCCGTGAGGTGATCGCTTCCCGGCAGCACGAGCCCGTCGAGGTCGCGCTCCTCGCGCGTCATGCGGTGCAGGCTGTCGATGCCGCTCATGACGGCGAGAAACGGGATCGTCGCGTCGTCCGCGTTCACGAGCAGCTCCGCCCACTCGCGCTCGACCGGCATCTTCTCCACCGCGCGCCCGTACCGCGTGAGCCGGCCGTTCTCGATGATGCCGCGCCCTTCCAGAAAATCCTTGGCGCGCTTGTACGCGGTCCGGTCGAGCGGCACCGGCAGCTCGAGCTCCCCGACGTCCACGCCGAGGTCGGCGCAGGTGATGGCGACGCGCTCGGAATCTCCCGCCAGCTGGAACTCCGGTGCCGTCGGCTTGAGCGACGCGAAATCGATGTCGCGATCGCTCAGGATGAACACCCGGCCCCCGGCGACGCGGCCGTGTACGCGCCCGGCCATCTGCAGGATCTCGTTGGCGCCCAGGTGCAGCTTGGTGAGCACGTTCTTCCCGCGCTCGACGATCGACGTGAATCGCGTGTCGTCGATGATGACGGTATCGAGCCCCTGCACGTTCAACGCGCTTTGGCCGGCGGCGGTCATGGCCAGGAAGTACGGCTTGCTCTCCTCGCCCTCGAGAAACGGGCGCAGCACGCGAATCGGCTCGCCGCCGTGATAGTGGGCGGTGTTGATGCGCGGAGCCCGCACGCGCACGTTCTCCGCCGCCTGCTCCACTCCCTTGCGTG
The DNA here is from genome assembly GCA_038319425.1 of Gemmatimonadales bacterium. Classification (GTDB taxonomy): domain Bacteria; phylum Gemmatimonadota; class Gemmatimonadetes; order Gemmatimonadales; family Gemmatimonadaceae; genus AG11. The sequence goes on along the minus strand of JBBQDE010000202.1, from coordinate 1,088 downwards.
TCGGGACGAAGATCGCCACGCCGCGCTTTTCCTTGTAGATGCGCTGGAGGAACTTGTCATCGAGAAACTCGCCGACGTCCTTGCGCAGCACTTCCACTTTCGCCGCTTTCGCGGGATCGAACGCATACACCTCGAGCACGTCGGCGCTCTCGAGGTAGTTGCGGTAGAACGTCGGGTCCACCGTGGCCGACAGCCAGATGAACCGACAGCCGACGCGCTTCCCGAGCGCGAGACAGAGCTCCAGCTCGGCCGACGTCTGATGGATCTCGTCGACGATGAGCGTATCCTGCGGCAGGATGTCGCCGTCCTGGAACCAGCGGCGCGCGATGCCGGTGGTGACGATGACGATGTTCCAGCTCGGCGTCTCCGGCGTCGCCTCGCGCTCGCGGTTGATTACGCCGACCCGGAGGTCGGTCGTGCCGAGGAGCTCCTCGGCGATGGGCCGAATGGCGAGCGTCTTCCCCGAGCCCGTCCCGGCGACGATGCCGAAGCCGCGCCGCGCGCGGGCGAGCTCGCGCACGCGCCCGCCGAAGTTGCGCTCGAGATACGTCTCGATGTGGAGTCCGACGGCGAGCTCGATCGTCTCGCAGGCCGCGCGAGTCGGCGCGATCACGATCACGCGTCCGGTCGGCGGCTCGGCCCCGACGAAGGCTTCGTGGTCGGGCGGAAGGTACTGGTCTCTTACGTCTCGCATGCGCGGCGCGTGGGGCGAGATTCGTGCGCGCGCGTGAAAGAGCCGTTAGGGCTTCTTTCGACGATCGTCGCCGAACTTCGTGAGGAAGGGGAGCTCCTTCTTGTCCCCCTTGTCGGACTTCTCAACGTAATCGTCGCCGAAGATCACGCGCCCGTTGGGAGGCCGGTTGCGGACGGCCGTGGGGCAGTCGGTCGGCGCCGGCTGCTGCTTTGGCGGCACCTTGTCCAACCAGATCCGGCACATGCCCGGCGGTGGCCGGTATGCCTTGGGCACGTCGTCGCCGCCCTTCTGGGCGTGCGCGCCCCCGGCCAAGCCAACCGTGCAGGCAATTGTGAGGAATGCGGTGCGGAAGCTCATCGAACCTCTCCAGCGGCGCGCGGACATTCGCGCGTCG
>JBBQDE010000201.1:0-5754 GCA_038319425.1 Gemmatimonadales bacterium | reverse complement strand
CGTCACCACCAAGCCGAAGCCGATCGTGCTGTTCGAGGTGGCGAAGGCCATGGTGACCGGCACGCCGCCGAAGGTGGGCGAGCAGCGCACGCTCACGGAGCGCGAGCTCCGCACCGACGCGGCGCGCGAGGCGCGCTGACGACGCCGAGCCTCGTCGCGTTTCAGGGGGAGCAGGGTGCGTTCAGCGAGGCGGCGGCGGATGAGCTCGTGCCGGCGCCTCGCACCCTCGTCCCCTGCGCCACGTTCGACGACGTCACGCGCGCCGTGGTGAACGGGTACGCCGACTACGGCGTGCTCCCCGTGGAGAATCTCATTGCCGGGCCGGTGCACGAGGCACTCGATGCGCTCGGCCGGTTCGACTCGCTGGAGCGTGTGCGCGAGCTCACGCTGCCGATCCACCTCGCGCTGCTCGGGTTGCCGGGCGCCACGGTGAAGGGCATCCGCCAGGTGCTCAGCCACGGCGTGGCGCTCGCCCAGTGCAGGAACTGGCTGTGGGCGCACCGGCTCGTGACCGTCGTCGAGGCGCATGACACCGCGGGTGCGGCGCGCATGGTCTCGATCCGCCGCGATCCCTCCGTCGCCGCGATCGCCGCGACGTGGGCGGCGGCGCACTACGGGCTCGTCGTGCTCGCCGAGGGACTGGAGGACCGCCCGGACAACGCGACGCGCTTCGTGCTCGTGCGCCGCCGCGCCGCAGCCCCGCCTACCTGACGGCCGAACGCCGCTCCATGAACGACACGAGGGCGCCGACGAACGCGCCTTGCGTCTCCAGGTGCGCGGCGTGGTCGGCGCCCGGCAGCACCACCCACCACCGGTCGGCCGTACCGAGCCGCGCGAACACGGCGGGATGGTTCGACGCATTGGCATACGGATCGCGCTCGCCGTCGAGCAGCAGGGTCGGCGTGTGCACCAGCGCCGGATCGAGCACCGAGAACTGCGACTCCAGCTTCCAATCGGCGCGAATGGAATCCATCGTCGTCGCGGTGCGCACGTACGCGTCCTTCACCCCGGCCGGCGTGACGGCCGGCGAGATGAAATCCTCGCCGGCGCCCTGTGCGGTGGTCCGTTGGCGCGGCGGTACCTCAGGGTCGCTCGGCGCGACGGCGCGATTGGCGCCCGGATCCGGATAGCCGTACAGCACCAGCGCCCCGAGCTTGTCGGGATGGCGCTGCGCCACGAGCATCGCCACCTGTGCGCCGCGCGAGTAGCCGAGCAGCGCGGGCTTCGGCGGCCGTGCGCGTCGCGCGCCTGAACCATTCCCCGCCGTCTCCCGCGCCATCACCCAGTCCAGCACCGCGCTCACATCCTGCTCGGCCCGATCCGGTGTGAGCCAGCCGGTCGCGTCCCGCGGCGTGCCGCCGTAGCCGCGCTGGTCCAGTGCGTACACCGCATAACCGCGCGCCACCAGCGCGTCCATGAGCGACACGTTGTTGCCCGGCACGCGCAGGTCGAAGTTCGGGCGCGAGCTCCAGGTGCGACCGTGCACGAGCAGGATCGAACCGCTGGCCTCCGTGGGTGGGCGCTTGCTCCACACGCTGAGTGGATGCCCATCCACCCGCACTTCGCGCCGCTCGAGAATCGGCGAGGCCTGCGCACGTGCGCCGCGCGCACCGGCGACGACGAGCAGCAGCGCGCACGAGCCACGCGCCAGGCGATTCATCCGGATGCGCGTCATGCCGTGGGCGCCCACCCGGGCGCATACGTCCGAGACCAGTCTTTCATCGCGTCAGTGTCTCCCAGGATGTGCCCGTGCGAGGGATCGATGCGCAGCATGCGGCCGGTGCGCTGCGCAATGTTCCCCAGGTGGCAGAGATGGACGCTCTTCGCACCATCCGAAATCGGCGCGCGCAATGCCGAGCCGGTGCGGACGGCGTCGAGAAAATTCTCCATGTGCTGCGACGTCGCGAGGTCGTCGGCCGTGAGCTCCACGCCGCTCGCTCGCTTCGGCTCCAGGTTCTCCTTCACCAGCTTCTGCTTCACGTCGTACTGCAGCCAGCCGTCCCGATCCAGGATGAGCGAGCCCGATGTGCCATAGATGGCCGTGCCACGCCCCCGGTCGAATGGCTTGAGGCCGTTGCAGCTCTGCCCCTGCCACACGATGCGCTTGCCGCCGGCGAACTCGAACACGACGTCCTGGGTGTCGGGAAACTCCCAATCGTCCTGAAAATGGTAGCGCCCTCCGCTCGATGTCACCGACGTGGGATGATCCACGCCGAGCGCGAGGCGCGCGATGTCGATCTCGTGGGTGCCGTTGTTGCAGATCTCGCCCGTGCCCCAGCGGCGGAACCAGTGCCAGTTGTAGTGCACCACGTTGTCGCGATAGGGGGTGCGTGGCGCGGGGCCCTGCCACAGCTCGTAGTTCAGTGTGGCCGGCACGGGCGCCGGCTTCCCATGGCCGATGCCGCCGCGCGAGTTGGCGTACCAGGCGCGCACCAGGTAGGGCGAGCCGATCGCGCCGTCGCGGATCATCTGCAGCGCCTCGATCGTGCGCGCCGCGGAGCGCTGTTGCGTGCCCTGCTGCACGTGCCGGCCGTACTTCCGCGCCGCGGCCACGAGCAGCTCGCCCTCGCGTGGATTGTGGCCGCACGGTTTCTCGAGATACACGTGCTTGCCCGCCTGGAGCGCCATGATGGCCATCGGCGTGTGCCAGTGGTCGGGCGTCGCGATCGACACGGCGTCCACCGCGCGATCGTCGAGCGCGCGGCGGAAGTCCTCGATCGCGGTAGGCGAGCGGCTCTGCTTCACCGTGCCCGCCGCCTTTCGCAGCACCGCGCTGTCCACGTCGCACAGGTACGCCACCTCGGCATTCGCCAGCCGCGAGAAGTTCTCCGCGTGCGCCATGCCTCGGCCGTTCAGGCCGATCACGGCGACGACCACCTTCTCGTTCGCCGATCGCCGGCGCGGCGCGGGTGATGCCGGCAGCCGGCCGGCGATCGCCGCGCCGAGGCCGGCCGCGCCGGCGCGCTCGATGAAGTCGCGCCGCGTGATTCCGCCCGGGTCATCCGTCACGAGCCGCCACCGTCTGTGCACGCGTCATCTGGATTCCTACATTGAAGTCGTGGGACAATACGCCTTCGCGCGCCACCGTCAACCATCCGCCGCGAGATCAGCATGCCTGTGAATCGTCGGGAGTTCATTCGTGGCATGGCCGCCACGGCCATGGCCGGCGCGCTGCCGCTCGGGCGACGGCCGCTCACCGCCGCAGCGCGGTCGAACGCCATCCGCTTCGGCTACGCGGCCATCACGTGGAACGGCGCGGACCTCGTCGCGATCGACGAGATCGCCGCGCTCGGCTATCCCGGCATCCAGCTGCGCGGCGGCGCGTACGCGCAGTTCGCCGCCGATCCCGCCGTGCTGCGCGCGCACCTCGCGGCGCACAAGCTCACCTTCGTCGCGCTGTCCAGCGGCAACCTGGGCATCGATCCCGCGCGCGAGGCGGCGATGCTGGAGGAGCACGTCGCGCATGCGCGCTTCCTGCGCGACGCGGGCGGCCTCTACCTCCAGATCATCGACGAGCGGCCGGCGGGCCGCGACGTCACCCCGGCCGACTGCGCGCGGCTCGGCGCGCTGCTCACCGAGATCGGCCGCCGCTCGGCGCCGCTCGGCATCACGCTCGTGTACCATCCGCACATGGGCACGATCGGCGAGCGGCCCGAGAACGCCGACCGCGTGCTGGCCGCGAGCGACCCGGCATACGTGAAGATGCTGCTCGACGTCGCACACTATGCGCAGGGGGGCGGCGATCCGGCGGCGGCGATTCGCCGGTATCACGACCGGATCCGGCTGCTGCACCTGAAGGACGTCGAGGCCGTGCCCGCCGCGACGGGACAGCCGGCCGGCTACCGGTTCGTGGAGCTCGGCCGCGGGCGCGTGAATCTTCCCGCCGTATTCGACGCGCTCCGCGACGTCGGCTACGATGGTTGGGCGGTCGTGGAGCTGGACAGCGTGTCGGGGCATTCGCCGGCCGAGGCGGCGGCGATGAACAAGAGGTATCTGGAGTCGCGCGGCTTCACGCTCTAGCGCGCAGCGCTTGCATGTTCCACGCGACCATGGCCGTGACCCGCGAGTAGTCGTCCCGGTTGCCGCGCCGCCTTCGCACGCGATGCCCGGCTGGCAACACTACGGACCAGGCGGCGGGGTGGATGACGGCGGCGGAGGCAGCTATCCTTGTCCGCTCCGTCCCGAAGAATTCCACAAATCCCACCATCTCCGCATGAAAACACCCATCGTGCGCGCCACGGTACGAACCGCGGCGATCGTCGTCGCGCTGCAACTGTTCGCCGGCGTCGTCGCGGCCGCGCAGGTCATCGCGATCAAGGCCGGTCGACTCGTCGATCCGGAGACGGGTACCGCGGCCAGCAATCAGATCCTGCTCGTAGAGAAGGGGAAGTTCACGGCCATCGGCTCGAACGTGGCGATTCCCGCCGGCGCCGAGGTGATCGATCTCTCCGCGCTCACCGTACTACCCGGGCTGGTCGATGCGCACAACCACCTTGCGCTCACGTACAAGGAGGAGCCGGAGCGCAACAGCTACTACATCACCTCCATGCTCGACCCCACGCCGCTGCGCGCGATTCAGGCCGTGTCGAACGGGATCCAGATGCTCGCCGCGGGCTTCACGATCATCCGCGACATGGGCAACAACGGCAACTACGCTGACGTCGCGCTCCGGCAGGCGATCGAGCAGGGCTGGGTGCCGGGTCCGACGATCATTCCGTCCGGTCTCATCATCGGCGGCATGGGTGGTCAGTTCTCGCCGACGCCAGAGATGGCGAGGGACCACAGGATCGTCTACCCGGAGTATCTCGAGGCCGACACGCCCGACGAGATCGTCAAGGCCGTGCGCCAGAACGCGTTGTTCGGAGCACGCGTGATCAAGATCTGCGTCGACTGCAAGCCGTGGGGCTACACGACCGAAGAGATCCGGCTGGTGATTCGCGAGGCGGCCAAGGCGGGGCTGAAGGTCGAAGGGCACGTGCAGACGATCGACGGCGGCAAGCGCGCCGTCGACGCGGGGATCTGGTCGATCGCCCACGATCGCGGCATGACCGACGAGCTGCACAAGCAGATGGCGATCAAGGGCGTCTGGCGCGTGGGGACCGAGACGCCGATCTCGCTGGTGGGCCATACCACGCAGCAGCGGTACGATTTCACCGTGGCGTCGCTGCACAACGCGTGGGAGAACAAGGTGCCGCTCACCTTTTCCACCGACGCCGACTACTACGTGCCGGGCAAGACCCGCGGCGAAGTGGCGATCCAGTTCCTCGACACCTGGAAAGCCGCGAAGATCCCGGACGTCGACATTCTCCGTGCCATGACGATTGGCGGCTACCGGGTGAGCGAGACGGAGAAGGTGCGCGGACCGATCAAGGTCGGCATGTTCGCGGACCTGATCGCCGTGCCGGGCAATCCGCTCGCGGGGATCGACGCGCTGCGCGACGTGCGGTTCGTGATGAAGAACGGGATGGTGTTCAAGCGCGACGGCGTCATGACGCCGGGCGGGTTCTTTCATGGCGGGCCGGTGAATGGATGGAATGCCCGGTGACACTGGTACGGAGCGATGACGGCCGACCATATTGCTGGCCAGCATCCACTCCGATCCGCCTAGTCCAATGTCCGTGACCACCGCCGCGCCCTCGGCCCTCAAGCGCACCCCGCTCCACGACGTCCACGCCGCACTCGGCGCGAAGCTCGTGCCGTTCGCCGGCTACGAGATGCCGGTGCAGTACCCGGCCGGCATCAGCGCCGAGCACA
>JBBQDE010000200.1:0-5757 GCA_038319425.1 Gemmatimonadales bacterium | reverse complement strand
CACTGCGCAACAACAACAACTACGAGCAGACGGGCCTGCTCATCTCGCTGAACTACTTCGCCGCGAACCGCCGGCTCTTCCTCCAGAACTTCTACGAAAAGAGCAAGCGCTCGACGCAGAAGCCGCGTAATGAGGGCCCCGCGGCGTACATCTTCCCCGCCGACGATCCGCGGCCCGGCGCGCAAGCCGAGTTGCTGCGCATCCTCCAGAAACAGCACGTCGAGGTCTCGCGCGCCACGGCGCCGTTCAGCGCGACGCTCGCGCGCCGGGCCGACACCACCGCACGTGCGACGTCGGACACCGCCAGGAGCCGGCGGCTCGCGGGGGTCGTGGCGCCCGAGACGCGCCAGTTTCCCGCCGGCAGCTACATCGTGCGAATGGACCAACCGTACTCGCGCATCGCCGATGCCCTGCTCGACCGCCAATACTGGGCGCCGAACGATCCGCAAAAGACGCCGTACGACGATACCGGCTGGTCGTTCCCCGAGGGTTTTGCCGTGCGAGCCGAGCGCATCACCGATCAGAAGGTGCTCGATGTGGCGATGGAACGCGTGAGCGGCGAGGTGAAGGCGCCAGGTGGGGTGTCCGGCCTGGGCGCCGTCTTCGCCATCGGCCACAACGCCGACAACGCACTCGCCACGCTTCGCTACCGGCTCCGTTCGGCCGACATCGCGGCCGCCGAAGAGCCGTTCACGGCGGCGGGGCAGAAGTTCGGGCGCGGGTCATTCATCATTCGCGGTGTATCGCGCGATGCGCTCGACCGAGCGGCGCGCGAGCTGGGATTGTCGGTCGTCGCCCTCGACGCCGCGCCGTCGGTCAAGACGCACCCACTCCGCGCGGCGCGGGTGGCCATCCTGCACACGTGGCTCAGTACACAGACCGAGGGGTGGTGGCGCTACGCCTTCGACGCGCTCTCGATTCCGTACGAGTATATCAGCACCCAGGACGTTGCGAAGGCAACGGATCTCAACGCGAAGTACGACGTCATTCTCTTCCCGCCGGCGGGAGGCAGCGCCCAGCAGATCATCGATGGGTTGCCGACGTGGCGGAACGCGATGCCGTGGAAGAACACGCCGCTCACGCCCAACATCGGCACCTGGGCGCAGACGGACGACATCCGTCCCGGACTCGGCTGGCAGGGGATGGAGAAGCTCCAGCAATTCGTGGCGCGCGGCGGCGTGTTCGTGGGCGTGGTCGGTACGGCGGAGTTCGCGACGACCTACGGCATGGCACCGGGCGTGACCTACAGCGGGTCGCCGCACAGCCGCGTCGTCGGCAGCCTGCTTCACAGCACCATCGTGGACGGTGCGAGCCCGATCGTGTACGGCGTGCCGGAAAACCTCGCCGTGTACAGCGACGGAGGCGAGACGTTCGGCGTGAGCAACTCGCGCGGCGGCCGCGGCGGCGGACGGTTCACCGGACCGCCCGAGCGTCCGACCGGTCGAGGCACGGCCGACGACGCGGACGTCGTGCAGGGGCGCCCCCAGCTCGACTCGAGCAACACGGCGCTCCCCACGGCCGACCTGAAGCCATGGCAGGCCGCACCGATCACGCGTGACCAGCTCCGGAATCCGACGTACGTCATTCCGCCGGCGATGCGGCCACGCGTCGCGCTGCGTCTCGGCGATCAAAAAGGACTGCTGGCGTCCGGGCTTCTCGAGGGCGGGAGCGACATCGCGCAGCGGCCGATCGTGGTGGACGTGCCGGTGGATCGCGGGCACGTGGTGCTGTTCGCGAACAACCCGATCTGGCGCGGGGAAACGATCGGGTCGTATTTCCTCGTATTCAACACGCTCTTGAACTTCGACAACCTGAACGCGGGGCGAGTGCTGGAATCGCCGTAAGGTTCATCGAACGCGGCTCGCCGCGCATGCATCGCCGCTGACGCGACGACGGGGCCGCTCGAGCTCTTGTGAGCGTCGAGCGACCCCGTCGCCATTGAGTTCGCAATGCCGAGGCGCTACACGCGCCGTCTGCGACGCGTGATGCCGGCCATGCCCAGCAGGCCGGTGGCCAGCAGCCCGAGCGTGGCAGGCTCCGGCGTGGCGATCAGCTGCCCGCGGATCTCGCCGGCGGGAAACTGGCCGTTGTGAATGTTGAGGTACGTCTGACCGGCGAACAGTCCGCTGACCAATGCATTGCGAGCGCCAGCGGCCGTGCCACCATTGGCCGTGAGAAAAGCCGAGTTGTACGTCGACAACAGCATCAGGTCGAACAGCTGCGAGTAGGTGCCGGACGTTGCGGACGGAAATCCGGGAAATCCGACCGCGACGCCGACGGAAACGCCCGGCCCCGCGCAGCAGTGGATGTGCGCCGCACCCGCATTACCCCCAATCAGTCCCGAGAAGCTCTCCGAGACCAGCAGGGTGTTGAGCAACTGGTCGAGCGTGACGGTACCGAATCCCGACGCGGGCGAGGCATTCGGGGGAACTTCACTCGCGCCGTTCAGTGCCGCGGTGAATACCGTGATCTGCGCTTGCGCTGGCGTCGTGCTCAGTGCCAACAGGACAGCGGCGCCCGAGAGCCGTCCCGTCAATCGTGTGAAAATCCTCATCGCCTGCCCTCCGGGAGTGATTGCTGCATCGGGTCCGGCGGGCGGATCTCGCCAGGTGCGCTGCATCGCGATAAGGGAACGCCAACCGGCGATCGCCGCCAGCGGGCGGTCGGCGAGGCGAGCGACACCCCGACCCCGCGCGCCTTACAGGCGTCCCGACCCCCTTCTAGATTGCCAAGGGCGGCGACGTATACCGCAAGGTTGGTCATCCCCGTCAGGGACTTGCCATGCAGTCCAAGCCAGAACCCGCGCTCCGGCTCGCCCGGGCCGACGCCCCGCTTCGCCCCGAGCCGCCTCAGCCGCGCCTGTCCGACACGCACGTCGAGCGCAACCCGGGCACCCCGCTGGATCTGGACATCGTGCGCGGGCTCCGCGTGAACCGGTCCGCGGTGGAGCGTCGCGCCGCAACGATCCCCACCCGTCGCACCGTGAAAAAGGAGTGGCAGGCGGCCTGGCTGCTGCGCGCCGTCTCCCTCATCGACCTCACCACGCTGGCCGGCGACGACACGGCCGGCAACGTACGCCGGCTCTGCGCCAAGGCGGCGCACCCCGTCCGCCACGACCTGATCGAGGCGCTCGGCGTGGCCGACCTGAAGCTCACCGTGGGCGCGGTGTGCGTGTATCACGCCATGGTCCCGACCGCGGTGGATGCGCTCCGGGGCACCGGCATCCCGGTGGCCGCGGTGAGCACGGGCTTTCCGGCCGGGCTGTCGCCGCTCGAGGAGCGCGTGCGCGAGATTCGCGCGTCGGTCGCCGCGGGCGCGAAGGAGATCGACATCGTGATCACGCGCGGACACGTGCTCACGGGCAACTGGCAGGCGCTCTACGACGAAGTACGCCAGTTCCGGGGGGCGTGCGGCGACGCGCACATGAAGAGCATCCTCGCCACGGGCGAGCTCGCGACCCTCGGCAACGTGGCGCGCGCGAGCATGGTCGCGATGATGGCCGGCTCGGACTTCATCAAGACCAGCACCGGCAAGGAAGGCGTCAATGCGACGCTGCCGTTCAGCCTCGTGATGGTGCGCATGATTCGCGAGTATTTCGAGCGGACGGGATATGCCGTCGGGTACAAACCGGCGGGGGGCATTCGCGCCGCCAAGAACGCGCTGGAGTACCTCTATCTCATGAAGGACGAACTGGGCGACCGCTGGCTCAGGCCCGACCTGTTCCGCTTCGGTGCCAGCTCGCTGCTCACCGATATCGAGCGACAGCTCGAGCACTTCGTCACCGGGCGCTACTCCGCGGCCCATCGTCACCCCATGGTCTGATCATGACCTCCGTGCGGGATGTCTTCGACACCATGGCGTACGGCCCGGCCCCCGAGTCGGCGAAGCCGGCCGAGGACTGGCTCGCCAAACACGACAGCAAGTTCGGCCACTTCATCGCCGGCGCGTGGACGAAACCGTCGAACACCTTCGCGGTGATGAACCCCGCCACAGCCGCGACGCTGGCCGTGGTGTCGGAGGGCTCGAAGCGCGATGTGGATGCCGCCGTGAAGGCCGCGCGCAAGGCGCTGCCCGCGTGGCAGACGCTCGGGGGTCACGGGCGGGCACGCTACCTGTACGCGCTCGCGCGAGCGGTGCAGCGCAACTCGCGCCTGCTCGCCGTGCTCGAGTCGATGGACAACGGCAAGTCGATCCGCGAGACGCGCGACATCGACGTCCCGCTCGTCGCCCGGCACTTCTATCATCACGCCGGCTGGGCGCAGCTCATGGAGTCCGAGTTCGAGGGCTACCACGGCGCGGGTGTGGTGGGGCAGATCATTCCCTGGAACTTCCCCCTGCTGATGATGGCGTGGAAGGTCGCGCCCGCGCTCGCGGCGGGTTGCACGATCGTCATCAAGCCGGCGGAGTTCACGCCGCTGACCGCGCTGGTGTTCGCCGAGCTCGCGGAATCCATCGGGCTGCCGGCGGGCGTGCTGAACGTGCTGACCGGCGATGGCGACACCGGCGCCGCGATCGTCGCGCATCCGGACATCGACAAGATCGCCTTCACCGGATCCACCGAAGTCGGCCGCATCATTCGCAAGGCGACGGCGGGCTCCGGCAAGAAGCTGTCGCTCGAGCTGGGAGGAAAGTCCCCCTTCATCGTGTTCGACGACGCGGATCTCGACTCGGTGGTCGAGGGCGTGGTGGATGCGATCTGGTTCAACCAGGGCCAGGTCTGCTGTGCCGGGTCGCGGCTGCTCGTGCAGGAAGGAATCGCCGAACGGCTGTACACGAAGCTGCGCGCGCGGATGGAGACGCTCCGGCTCGGCTCACCGCTCGACAAGGCGGTGGACATGGGCGCCATCGTCGCGCCGGTGCAGCTGGAGCGCATCCGGACGCTCGTGGATCAGGGAAAGACCGAGGGCGCCGACTTCTGGCAGCCGACGTGGGCCTGCCCCACGGAAGGATGCTTCTATCCGCCCACGCTGTTCACCAACGTGCAGCCGTCGAGCACCATCGCGCAGGTGGAAATTTTTGGACCAGTTCTCGTCGCCATGACGTTCCGTACGCCGAGTGAGGCGGTGGCGCTCGCGAACAACACGCAGTACGGGCTGGCGGCGAGCGTGTGGAGTGAGAGCATCAACCTCGCGCTCGACATCGCGCCCAAGATCAAGGCGGGCGTGGTGTGGATCAACTCCACCAACCTGTTCGACGCGGCGGCGGGGTTCGGCGGATATCGCGAGAGCGGATTCGGCCGAGAGGGTGGCCGCGAGGGGATGTACGAGTACCTCAAGCGCGATCGCGCCGAGGAGGGCACGGACGATCTCGCGGCCGGTCGCGCGGCGCGCAGCGGCGCCAAGGCGGCGCGGGCGGCGGCAAAGCCGATCCGCCGCGCGGCGGAGTTCGACGATCCGGACCGCAGCCCGCTCGTGGACCGCACCGCGAAGCTGTTCATCGGCGGCAAGCAGGCGCGCCCCGACTCCGGCTATTCGACGCGCGTGCTGGGGGCCGACGGCCGCGTGCTCGGCGAGGTGGGAGAAGGCAATCGCAAGGATCTCCGCAACGCCGTGGAGGCCGCGCACGCGGCGCTCGGCAGTTGGAGCAAGGCGACGGGGCACAATCGCGCGCAGATTCTCTACTACATCGCCGAGAATCTCGCGGCGCGGTCGGCGGAATTCGCCCTGCGCCTCCGCGCGCTGACGGGCGTCGATGGCGAGGACGAGGTGGAGGCGAGCGTGCGGCGACTGTTCACCTACGCCGCGTGGGCCGACAAGT
>JBBQDE010000199.1:0-5764 GCA_038319425.1 Gemmatimonadales bacterium | reverse complement strand
CGAACGGCGACGTCTACATCACGCTCGAAGGCACCGCGCCGTCGCCGGAGAAGCAGGCGTCCGGCGTCGCGACACGGGAGCAGACGGCGTCGGTGGCTGCGCTGCGCGACACCAACCACGACGGGCGCGCCGACATTGTCGCGCGGCTTCCCGGCAAGGGAAACACCGGCGTCGGCATCGCGAACGGCTACCTGTTCGTGGACGAGGGTGCACGCATTGTGCGCTACGCGCGCCCCGACACACAGCTTGTGCCAACGTCGAAGGCGGAAGTGATCGTGCAGGGGATCCCGATGAAGACCGGCCACCGCGCGCGCAACTTCGCGATCGGCAGCGACGGCGCGCTGTACCTGAACGTCGGCTCGGCCACCAACAGCTGCCAGCAGAAGGATCGGGCGAACGAGTCGCCGGGCGTGGATCCGTGCGTCGAGACGCAGACGCGGGCCGGCATATGGAAGTACGACGCGAACAAGACGAACCAGACCTTCAGTGCCGCGGCGCGCTTCGCGACCGGCATCCGCAACGGGATGGGCATCGCCTTCGGCCCGGATGGAAAGCTGTACGCCACCCAGCACGGTCGCGACCAGCTGCACGACAACTGGCCCAAGCTCTTTCCTACCACCAAGTACCAGGCGGAGAATCCGGCGGAGGAGCTGCTGCAGGTGAACCAGGGCGACGACTTCGGCTGGCCATACTGCTACTACGCCGTTGAGCCGAAGAAGCTGGTGGATGCCCCGGAGTACGGCGGGGACGGTACGAAGTCCGACCGTTGCTCGACCAAGAAAGCGCCGGTCGCCGTCTTTCCCGGTCACTGGGCGCCGATGTCGCTGCTGTTCTACAGTGGCGCCGCCTTTCCGGCACGCTACAAGGACGGCGCGTTCATCGCCTTTCACGGCTCGTGGAACCGCGCGCCGGAGCCGCAGGAAGGCTATCGCGTCGTGTTCCAACCGCTCGCGAGCGGCACGTCGAGCGCCAACTACGAGACCTTCGCCGACGGCTTCGCGGGCGTGCCGCAGGCCCAGGTGCAGCCCGGCACGGCGAAGCATCGCCCCACCGGCCTCGCGATGGGTCCGGACGGCGCGCTCTACGTGAGCGACGATCTCGGCGGACGCGTGTACCGCATCACCCACGGCGGCGCGAAGTAGGCATCGCGTTCGACGCTGGTGCTGCGTGCGACCGGCCATCGCTGCTCCGGGGCAGCGGTGGCCGGTTCGTCATGCGCCGGTGCTTGGCATGTGCATTGCCTTCTGTCGTGCCCTGTCGCCGTTTCTGACCCATCACAGCCAGGCCGCTCATCCACCCCCGCGTCGCCCGCACCGCCTCCATCGCGCTGCGTCTCGTCCTGCTCGCGCTCGCATCGTGGGCACTCCGACGGGAGCTCGCAGGGGTGCACGCAGCCGAACTGTTGAGTCAGTTCCACGCCTATGGCTGGCGTCACGCCGCGCTCGCGCTCGGCTGCACCCCCGCCAGCTTCGTCACGCTCGGATTGATCGAAGTGATGGCGCTTCGGGCGGCCGGGTTGCACTCCCGCATTCCCCGTCGTGCGGCGATGACCACGGCATTCGTGACGCATGCGTTCAGCCAGTCGGTGGGTCTGGCACTGTTCACCGGCGCCGCGGTGCGGCTTCGGGCGTACACGCGCTACCACATGGACGCGGCGGCAGTGGGGCGCACGAGTGCATACGTCACTCTCACCGTCACGCTCGGCCTCATTGCCTGCGGCGCCGGCGCCTTGCTCGCGAGCAGCGAGCCGCTGCGGCTCCTCGGCAGGGATTTGCCGTTGCGTCCGGTCGGTCTCGTGCTCGCGATCGTCGTCCTCGCCTACGTCGTGTGGAGCGCCACCGCATCGCGCGAGGTGGTCGGTCGCGGCCGCTGGCAGCTCCGACGGCCCACCGCGCGGGTGGCCATGGGTCAGATGCTGCTCTCCAGCGTGGATTGGCTGCTGACCGGCACCGTGCTCTTCGCGCTGCTTCCCGCGTCGGCGGGCATCGGGTACGGCGAGATGTTGCGCGCGTATCTCATTGCGCAGACGGTCGGGGTGGCGAGCCATATTCCCGGCGGCGCCGGCGTATTCGAGGCAGTGATGCTCACGCTCGTCGCGCGCGGTGACATGGCGCAGCAGGCCGCCATCGTCGCGGCCCTGGTGATGTTCCGCATCGTGTACTACCTGCTGCCTCTCATCTCGGCCGTGATCGTCTCCGCCGTCGCCGAGCTCCGGCCGCGCGGCAGCAGCAGGATCACCGCGAGCCGAGCCGCCGCCGCCGAACCAGGGGCGCTGCAGCGTGTCGGCTGAGCTGACCTCCGTCGCCACGGCATTCGAAACCGTCGAGGCCTCGCCTCGTGCGGAGCAGGTGGAGTGGTTGATCGACAACGCGGCCGCATACCGTGCGCTGGTGTCGGCGATTCGCGGCGCACACCGCACGATCTGGATCTCGCAGCTCGCGCTGGATGCCGACTGCATCGCGTACGATGTCGTGACCGCGAGCCGCACGCATCGCGGCAGCACCCTGCTCGTGTCCGAGCTGCTCGCGGCGGCGCGACGCGGCGTCCAGGTGCGCATCCTGCTCAACACCAGCCTGCTGCTCGACACTGCGGCTCCGTTGCGCACGCATCTCGCCGCGGCCGGCACGGAGCGCCATCGCGTTCGGGTGCGCGGGGTGAGCCGGTTCCCGCAGCTGCTGCACGCCAAGATGGTGATCGTGGACGAGGAGGAGGCGTTTCTCGTCGGCTCGCCGTTCGCGAACGGCTATTGGGACGACACGCGCCACGCGCCAGTGGACAACCGGCGTCCCGATCGCGAGCTGGGCGGCCGTCCCGTGCACGACGTATCGACGCGGCTCACCGGTCCGCCGGCCGAATCGCTAGGCGAGATGTTCGCCGGAATGTGGAACGACGCGGAGAATGTCTCCGACGGCGACCACGAGCGGCTGACCGTGTCGAGCCCGCGCGATCGCGACGAGGAGGACGCGGCAACGCGAATCGTGCGCACCGCACCCGGCGACGGACCGATGGAGATTCTCCCGGCGCTGCTGGACGGCATCGCGCGCGCGCGGACGCTGATCTACATCGAGCACCAGTACCTGAGCGCACGCCTCGTGGTGGATGCCCTGGTCCGGGCTCTCGAGCACCACCGCGCGCTGGAGATCGTCGTCGTGCTGAACCAGAATCCCGACGTGACGGCGTATCGCGGCTGGCAGAATGCCCGGCTGCGCGAGGCGGGACTGCTCGACCATCCGCGCGTGGGGCTGTTCGCGCTCTGGACGTCGGCGATCGAGCCGGCGAGCGGCAGGCGACAGCTCAACCAGCTGTTCGTGCACAGCAAGGTGGTCTCGATCGACGACCGGTGGGCCACCGTGGGCAGCGCCAATCTCGACGGCGTGTCGCTCCACTCCTACGGTCACGATTTCACCGGGGTGCTGGGCCGCCGCATCTTTCGCGACGTACGGAACTTCGACGTCAACGCCGTGATCGATTCGCGACACGGGGGCGCTCAGGTTGCGGAGCGGGTTCGCGCCCTTCGGGCGCGCCTCTGGCAGGAGCACCTCGGCACCTCGTTCCATGCGGCGGGCAGCCGGCCACACGGCGGGTGGCTCCCCTTGTGGCGCTCCATCGCCGCGCGAAACGTGGAGGCCCTCGGCCGGAGCCAGCCGGCGACGTTCCTCGACCGCTCGTTCGTGCTGCCCTACAGCACCCGTTCCACCCCCCGCGCTCAGCTTGCCGACGTAGGCGTGCTTTTCGCGCCAGCATCGCCCGAGCTGTGCTTCGAGCCCTCCTGGCTCGAGGTCCACTTCAGCCCGAACTGGTTTCGGAACATGTTCGCCTGAGCGTGGCGGAGACCGGACGATGAACGTGGCGAACCGCATTGACGCGAGCGTGGCCGTGGAGCGGATCGAAGCGGACTTCGATGCGTTCGTCGGCGACGAGCAGTTTCCGTGTCTGGCCGGCAAGGGCGCGGTGCATCGCGGCGATCACACGCTGCGCGTGTACGACTCGCTCGGCTCGCAGTCGTCGGCGCAGGCGCTCGCGCGCGATCTCGCGGCGTTCGTCTCCCATGTCCCGGCCGACGGCGCGGGGATGCGCGCGTTCGTGGCCATCTTTCGCGGCCCCATCCCGACGACGGAAGTCGACTTCGAGCGCGGTCTCTGGCGTGAGCTTCAGCGCGTGCACGAGCACGACGCGTCGGGCGCCGCGTGGGATCCCACCGTGAGCGACGATCCGGCGAATCCGCATTTCTCGTTCAGTTTCGGCGGCCACGCGCTGTTCGTGGTGGGGCTGCACCCCGCGAGCTCGCGACTGTCGCGCCGCTTCGCGTGGCCCGCGCTGGTGTTCAACCCGCGCGCCCAGTTCGAGCGGTTGCGCTCCGACGGCAAGTTCGAGCGCCTCCGCACGCTCGTGCGCAAGCGCGACGTGGCGCTCCAGGGCTCGCTCAACCCGAATCTCGCCGACTTCGGCGAGCAGTCGGAGGCGCGGCAGTATTCGGGGCGCGCGACAGAGCCGGAATGGCGCTGTCCCTTCCATCGGAAGGATCCATGAGCCGGATCAGCCAGGTGCATCTCGCGCCGCAGACCGGCACCGGCTTCGTCGTGCATCGCGGGGAGCTGCTCAAGATCATCGACCCCGCGGGCGAGCAGGTGTCGGACATGATCTCGTTCGCGCGGGACGATCCACGCGAATGGCTCTCGTCGGGGCGGTCGATCGACTACGCCAACACGATCTATCTCACCACGGGCCACGTCCTTTATTCCAACCGCAGCCGTCCGATGTGGACCGTCGTGGAGGACACGGTGGGGCGTCACGATTTCCTGCTCACGCCGTGCAGCCCGGAGACGTTCAGCATCATCTACAAGACGACGGGTCACCACCCGAGCTGCTTCGAGAACCTGGTGAAGGGGCTCGTGCCGTTCGGCATCGCGCCCGACACGATCCCGACCACGCTCAACGTGTTCATGAACGTCGTCGTGCTGCCGAGCGGGGAGCTGCAGATCCTGCCGCCGCTATCGCGGGCGGGCGACTACCTGCTGCTGCGGGCGGAGATGGAGCTGATCGTGGGTGTCACCGCATGCTCGGCCGAGCTGTCGAACAACGGCAGCTTCAAGCCGATCGACGTGGAGGTGCATGCCGCGCCAGCGGCGGGGGCGGTGCGAGCCGGGCGCGCAGCACCCGCATCGGTGTAGCGGCGTGCCGCAGGATGGTGCCGCGATAGGGCACGCCGCCCAGCGTGAGCCGCGCGCCGATGGCGAGCCAGCTGCACACCGCGCGCTCCGCGACCCACGCGGGCGCCAGCAACGACGCGGTGCCGGGAAAGACCGATGCGCCGCCGGCGCGCCGACGTCCGAGCTCCGCCGCGCCGGCGATGGCGACCGCACCGGCAGCGAGCGCCGGCCAGCCGAACGTGGCTGCGCCGAATATCGCGAGCGGCAACACTGCAAGCTGCATGGCGAGTCGCGGCGGGCGCGCGAGCTCGTCGTAGGCCTGCCGCACGCGCTGCGACCAGAAGTGTCGCGACGTGGATGGACGTCGCGCCACGAACAGGTCGAGCGGCACCACTTCCGTTCCGCCCGCGGCGAGCACGGTGCGCACGAGCTCGAGGTTCTCGAACATCGCTCGGCCGTCGTATCCGCCGGTATCGCGCAGGATGGACCGTCGCACACCGAGCGTGCCGGGCCAGTCGCCGCCGGCCAGCCGGTTGAGCAGCATGCGACCCGTATCCCATCGCGCGTGCCAGGGCAGCGGATCGAAGTAGTTCTGCGGCCGCACGACATGCGCA
>JBBQDE010000198.1:0-5785 GCA_038319425.1 Gemmatimonadales bacterium | reverse complement strand
TCTGCGCCACGATCGGCATCGCGCACCACGTGACGCATGCCGGGTGCGTCCCTCGGCGCGCTCGGAGCGCGTCCGCTCGCCGAGGCGCCCGGAGCGGCCACTGGCGTCGATCGCCGGGTGGCCGAAGGCTCCTCCGTCGGCCCGCTGCTCGCTGTGTTCCCGCCGCCGCCCAGCCCGCGCAGCAGCGCCTCGAGCGACACCGTTCGATCGAGCAGGGCGAAGCGCACGAGCAGCGCTTCCAGCAGCAGCTGCTGCTGGCCGCTCTTCCGGAATCGCGGCTCCAGCTCCGTGATCGCCTGGAGCATGCGGAGCAGGTCGGCAGCGGCGAATGCCTCGCGGCGGGTCGCGAGCGCGTCGCGGACCCGCTCGCTCACTTCGGGCGGCGTGCCGCCGAGCGCCACCGCGAGCTGGGAGCGCACCATGTCGGCGAATCCCGTGAGAAACTGGCCGAAGTCCACCCCAGCGTCGGCGAGCCGCGCGACGAACGCGAACACGTCGCCGGCGCGGTGTGCGGCGAGCAGGTCGAGCACGTCGAGAAACTCATCTTCGGGCACCAATCCCAGCGCCTCGCGCACGCGCGCCGGCACCATCTCGCCGTCGCCCATCGAGAGCACCTGATCGGTGAGCGAGAGGGCATCGCGCATGGAGCCGTCGGCGGCGCGCGCGATCATCGCGAGCGCATCCGGATCCGCGGTCACCCCTTCCTCGCGCAGCACGCGCTCGAGGCGCAGGCGAATGTCGGCTGGCCCGATCCGCTTGAAGTCGAACCGTTGCAACCGACTGAGCACGGGCGCGGCGGCCTGCGCGATCTTCTGTGGCTCCGTGGTGGCGAACACGAACACCACGCGCGGCGGCGGCTCCTCGAGAATCTTGAGCAGCGCATTCCACGCCTCGCGCGTCAGCATGTGCGCCTCGTCCACGATGTAGACCTTGTACTGGTCGTCGCCCGACGGCGCGTACATCGCCCGCTCGCGCAGCTGGCGCGCGTCGTCCACTCCGCGGTTCGACGCGGCGTCGATCTCCACCACGTCGAGCGACGAGGAGCCGGCCCAGATCCGCTGGCAGGAGACGCATTCCCCGCAGGGCTCTCCCGCGAGCACCGGATCGCCGTGCCGCTCGCAGTTGAGCGCCATCGCCAGCACGCGCGCCAGCGTCGTCTTCCCGACGCCGCGCGGCCCGCACAGCAGGTAGCCGTGCGCCACGCGCCCCCGCGCGATGGCGCCCTTCAGCGTGGCCGCGACGTGTGACTGGACCGCGACGTCGGCGAAGGTCTTCGGACGGTACTTGCGGGCGAGAGCGAGGGCCATGACGAAAGTTACTGCGTTGGCGGAGGGCGGGTGAGGCGGCCGGGCTGTGTTGGCAAGTCCCGATTCGGTGCGCCAGCCTTGATGCCAAAGATGCACGAAGCGCGAGGCACCCTCCCATCCAGGGAGCTGTGCTCTCGCGCTGAGTGCCCCAGGCCTGACGAAGCGACGTCAGACACCTCATGCCGCTGCTACCTTCGGGGTCCTGACGGAGTTAGAAGGCTGCCGCCCTTCGGGACCTGGGACGGCTGAAATGTAACCCGGTGCCGGACGCTGGACAACGCGCGCACACGGCACTCAGCGCACGGCAGCGATCCGCTCGATCGCCGCGCGCACGACGTCCGCGGCCTTCGTCACCGCCGCCGTGTCGGCGTCCAGGTGCGCCACCGCGCGCACCCGCGTCGGGCTCCAGGGGGTGATCAGGACGTCGTCCCGCTTCGCCGCGGCGACGAGGGCGGCGCTCGTGACGCTGCCGGGCAGATCGATCATCACGATGTTGGTGTCGGGCGGCACCACGTGCGCGCCCGCGGCGCCCTCCACCCGATCGGCGAACCGCTTCGCGTTGGCGTGATCGTCGGTCAGGCGCGCCAGGTGCACATCGAGTGCATGCAGCGCCGCGGCGGCGAGGATGCCGGACTGCCGCATGCCCCCGCCGAGCCGCTTTCGCACCGCGTGCGCCCGCTTCATTACCGGCGCATCGCCAACGAGCATGGCGCCAACGGGGCAGCCCAGCCCCTTGGAGAGGCTCAGCATCACCGTGTCGGCGCAGCGCGCGAAGTCGGCGAGCGGCGTGCCCGTGGCGGCGCTGGCGTTCCACAGCCGCGCGCCGTCCATGTGGACTGGCAGCGCGTGCTCGTCGGCGACGGCGCGCAGCGCACGCAGCGCCGCCAGCGGCGTCACCTTGCCGCCGGCGCCGTTGTGCGTGTTCTCGAAGCATACGAGGCTCGCCGCCGGCGCGTGAATCGACGCCGGGCGAATGGTGCGCGCGAGATCGGAGGCGTCCATCACCAGCCGGCCCTCGCCGGGGGTGACCCCTCGCACCTGCACGCCGCAGATGGCGGCCGCCCCGGCCATCTCCCAGTGGATGATGTGCGCGTTCGCGTCGAGCAGCGCCTCCGTGCCCGGCGATGACAGCACGGCGATTCCGGTCTGGTTCGCCATGGTGCCGGTGGGAAAGAAGAGCGCCGCCTCCTTGCCAAGCATCTCCGCCACGCGCGCCTCGAGCCGGCGCACCGTCGGATCGCCGTCGAGGACGTCGTCGCCTACCTCGGCGTCGGCCATCGCGCGACGCATCGCGGTCGTGGGCCGCGTGACGGTATCGGAGCGGAGATCGATGAAGGACATGACGGTCAGGCGGTCAGGCGGTGAGGCAATGGGGCAGGAACGACGAACGGCACACCGAATGTAGCTCGGTGCGCCGTTCTCGTCCTGCGGTCCGACAGCCCTACCGCCTCACCGCTCAACCGCCTCTTACGGCTTCGTGACCTTCACCGTCGGCGTCCGGACTTCGGTCTTCTTGGTGCCGACCACCGGCTTGTCGACGATGATCGTGTCCTTCTTGGTGCCAACGACGGGCGTGTTGATCGTGTCGATCTTGGAACCCATCTCCACCTTCGGTGTCGTGACCGTGTGGGTATCGGTGCCGATCGTCGGGGTCTGGACCTGGTACTGATTGTCGCCGGTCTTCTTGCAGGCGGCGATTGGCAGCGCGAGTAGCGCGGCGCCGAGCAGCATCTTGCGCATTGAGGGGCCTCCTTGGGTGGCGGGTTCAAACGCGCCGTGAAGCAACCTTCGCGCCACAGATCGGCCCGTCATTCCAGGAAGACCTCCCGCTGACGCTTCCGAGTACGGCGGAGCTCGTAGACCTGACCCACCTCGCCGCCGAGGATGAACACCAGCGCCGCGTAGTAGGTCCAGAAGACGACGACGACGACCGCGGCGACGGTGCCCGCATAGAGCGAGCCGGGATTGAACGAGCTCACGTAGTAGGCGAACAGGAACTTCGCCAGCTCGAACGCCACCGACGTGAAGCCCGCCGCCACCCACGCCGTCTTGGTGCGCACCCGCCGGACCGGCAGGAACTTGTAGAGTGAGAAGAACATCACCGCCAGGATTGCCGAGGCAACCAAATGCGTGCCCAGCGCGCGGGCCGTGCCCATCACGTCCTTGCGGATGCCGAGATCCTCGAGCACCTGCACGCTGCTCCTCGTCGCGATCAGCACGTAGGTGCTGATCAGCGTGTTGGCGGTGATGAGCACGGAGGAGAGCACGGTGATCTTCACGTCGAAGATCTTCCCCTGGATGATGCCGCGCTCATTCTCGATGTCGAAGACGCTCGCCAGCACGGTGCGCAGGGATCCGAACAGGCGCGTCGAGAACCAGACGAACGTCACGGCGCTCCACAGCCCGAGCGAGGTGTGCGCCTTGAGGATCTGGCTGATCAGGCGGTGGGTGCCGGCGTCCGGGCTCTCCACGTGGGTGGGCAGCAGGCGGTCGATGTACCGGACCACCACATCGTTCGCTTCGGCCGACGAGCGATTGAGCACGTTCGCGAGGCCCCACACCAGCAGGAGCACGAAGGGAACGGCGGCCAGCAGGATGTTGAATGCGATTCCGCCGGCGAGGAAGAGCACGTTGTCTTCGCCCGCATTGTCCCACACGCGCTTGGCGTAGTCGCGTAGCGCCCATCCCGCGCTGACGAGCCGCGAGCGCTGGCCCGATCGAGGACCGCTATAGACGGCGATCGGGCCCGCGCCTCGACGCCGTCAGACGCCCGAGCCGTCGCCGGAGCCCGGAGGTACCGACCTCCGCGACCGGCCACTCCCCGCGCGCGCGACCTCGGTGCCGGCGTTGTACGCCGCCTTGGTCTCGGCGAGGCGACGCTCGAGGTCGCCGCGCGCCTGCTGGGCCGCCTCGCGCCCTGCCTCCATCGCGCGGGCGACCTGCGTCTTCTTCTGCTCGATCGCCGACCGGGCGGACTCGATCTGCTCCTCGACGCGCGCCCTCGCGCCCTCGAAGGTGTCCACCACCTGGTCGGACACCTCGTGCGCGACTCCCTTCACCTTTGTTCCCGCGCGCCGCGCCCGGCGGCTGATGTCCGTGCGCGTCTCCTCGCCGGAGCGAGGCGCGAACAGGAGGGCAACGCCCGCGCCGATCAGGACGCCGATCAGGAGGTTGCCGACCCCTCCGCTGTGCTTCTCGATAACGATGTAGGGCTGCTCGTCGTGGTCGTGATGCCGCATGTGTTCCTCTCGATGACCGGGACCTAGCGTCCCTTCTTTGCCGTGGGTTTCTTCGCCGTCGCTCTCGATGGCGCGGGCGCGGGCACGCCGCGCTTCGCTACCTTGCTCGCCGGGGCCGCCGACGCGGGCGTGCCGTTCTCCTTCGGCGCTCCGCCGGCACCTGCCTTGAGCAATGCCAGCATCTCCGTACGCACTTCCTGCTCCGAGAGGCCCAGAACCTTGCCGGTTCTCGTCGCGTCCCCGGACGTCGAGGCGAAGGTGCGCAGCACCAGCTGCTGGCGGGCTTCCGCCGCCGTTGCCCCGACCGGGATGGTGATGGCGGTCGGCATCTCGCCTCCGCTCCGGAGATGACGCGGAATGATGTCGTGCGGGCCGATCGTGGTGCCGCGCGACATGATCACCGCGCGCTCCACGGCGTTCTTGAGCTCGCGGACGTTGCCCGGCCAGTGATACGCCATGATCCAGTCCCAGGCCGCATCCTCGAACCCCGTGATCGTCTTGGAATTCTGCTGCGCGAAGCGCGAGAGAAACTCGTTGGCGAGCAGCTGGATATCCTGCGACCGCTCGCGCAGCGGCGGAAGGTCGATCTCGACGACGGCGAGCCGGTAGTACAGATCCTCCCGCAGCTCCCCGTCGGCGATGGCCTTCTGGAGGTTCTTGTTGGTCGCCGCCAGGATGCGGATGTCGACGTTGATCTCCTTCTTGCCGCCGAGCCGCCGCACCTGCCGTGTCTCGATGGCGCGGAGCAGCTTCACCTGGATGTCGGGCGCCATCTCCGCCATCTCGTCGAGGAAGATCGTCCCGCCGCTCGACATCTCGAACGCGCCCGGCTTCTCGTTCGTCGAGCCGGTGAACGCGCCCTTCTCGTGGCCGAACAGCTCGTTCTCGAGAATCTCCTTGGGAAGCGCCGCGCAGTTGAGCGCGAAGAACGGTCCCTTCGCACGGTCGCTCTTGGTGTGCAGCGCCCGGGCGACGAGCTCCTTGCCGGTGCCGCTTTCCCCGAGGATCAGGACACTCGCCGTGGACGGCGCGACGGCCTCGATCACCTGGTACACCGAACGCATCGACTCGCTCTGGCCGGTGAGCTCGCCATAGTGAGTGAGCCCTTCCAGCTTCGACGCCAGCTCGCGATTCGTCTGCTGGACCTGATACTTGTCCATCGCCTTCGGGATCAGCGCCTTGAGCCGGTTCAGCTTCTCGGCATTCAGCGGTTTCTCGATGTAGTCATAGGCGCCCTGC
>JBBQDE010000197.1:0-5819 GCA_038319425.1 Gemmatimonadales bacterium | reverse complement strand
GCCGCCGCTGGCCACCGGAGCGTGATCGTCCCGTTCTGGTCGGTGCGGTACCAGTCGATCTGCCGACGCTGGAACAGCTCCTTCGCCTGCGCGTGCATGTGCCCGTAGTCGTTCGTCGTGCCCACGGAGGCGACGACCAGTGATGGGCGCACCAGCTCGAGATACCGCGGCGTCACGCCGTTGCAGCTCCCGTGATGGTCGGCCTTCAGCACGTCCACGCGCATGCCGGGATCGCGGTCGTACCCCGCGGCCTGCGCGAACCAGTCTGTCTCCTCGTGCTCGGCGTCACCGGCCATCCACATCGTGAAGGCGGAATCCGGACCCACGAGCTTGAGCGCGACCGAGCGGTTGTTCGCCCCGTCGCCATTCGGATCGGGTCGCATGATGTGCAGCGTCGCCCCGCCCCGGAGCTGGATGGTGCACTGCGGCTGGCCGGTGGCACATGGATCATCCGTGTCGCGATAGATGAGCGACCCGTCGCGCACCCGCGCCGCGATCTGGTCGCGCAGCCGGCGCAGCGTGACGTTGGGCGACGGGTCCTGGTTCTCCCAGAAGTAGCGCACCGTGATGTGCCGCTTCTTCGCGAACAGCTCGCGCAGTCCCATGTAATGATCGGCGTGCTGGTGCGAGAGGATCACGGCGATCGTGTCGCCATTCAGTCCGTACTCGTCCAGGTAGCGGCCCAGCAGCCCCGGGTTGGGGCCGCCGTCCACCAGCACCACCGAGCCGCCGTTCTCGATGAGGATCGCGTCGCCCTGCCCGACGTCGAGCACCCGCACGATCAGCGTGCTATCGGGGTGCTGAGCGCGAGCGGGTCGCGCGCCGAACACCGTCAGCGACGCAACGGCGACGAGCGCGAGGCTGAAGACGCGGGTCAGTCGACGACCGTCCAGACGATCATCGATCACACGGTCGCGTGAACCAGACCGTTCGCCGCTGCCACGACCTTGTCGACCGTGAGCCCGAGCTCCGTATAGATCGTCTCGAACGGCGCGCTCGCCCCATAGCGGTCGATGCCGATCACGACACCGTTCGACCCGACCCACCGGTACCAGCTCATCGAATGCGCGGCCTCGATGCTCACGCGCGGCACGTCCGCCGGCAGCACGGCATCGCGATACTCCTTCGTCTGCTCGGCGAACAGCTCGTGACTCGCCAGGCTGACGACGCGCGTTCGCACGCCGGCCGCCTGTAGCTTCTCCCGCGCCGCCATGATCAGCGCGACCTCGCTGCCGCTCGACATCAGCACCACCTGCGGCTCGCCTCCGGACGCTTCCGCCAGCACGTAGCCTCCCTTCGCGACGCCCTCGGCGCTCGCGTACTCCTTGCGGTCGATGTAGCCGAGCTTCTGCCGCGTGAGCACGAGGCACACCGGACCGTGCGCATGCGCGATGGCCACCTTCCACGCTTCCGCCGTCTCTGTCGCGTCGGCGGGGCGGATGACGGTGAGCCCCGGAATCGCGCGCAGCGCCGAGAGCTGCTCCACCGGCTGGTGCGTCGGGCCGTCTTCACCCAGGCCGATGGAGTCGTGGGTATAGATGTAGATCAGGTGCAGCTTCATGATCGACGCGAGCCGGATCGCCGGCCGCATGTAGTCGGAGAAGATCAGGAAGGTGCCGCCGAAGGGCACGAGCCCCTTGTGCAGCGCCATCCCGTTCATGATCGAACCCATGCCGTGCTCGCGGATGCCGTAGTGCATGTAGCGCGCGCCGTAGTCCCCGGGCGCGAAGTTGCGCCACGTCTTCACGGCGGTGCCGTTGCTCGGCGTGAGATCCGCCGACCCGCCCACCAGCTCGGGAAGGAGCGGCACCAGCGCATTGAGCACGGTGTTGCTGGCGGCGCGGCTGGCGACGGATCCGTTGTCCTTCGTGAAGGAGGGAACGACCTTCTCCCATCCAGCGGGCACTTCGCCCGCGAGGCGGCGGCGCAGCTCCTTGGCCAGCGCGGGCTGGGCCATGGTGTACGAATCCATGTTGCGCTGCCACGCGGCGCGCGCGACGGCACCCTTCTCCTTGGCCGTGCGCCAGTTCGCGAGCGCCTCATCGGGCACGAAGAACGACGCGTTGGGCTTGGGCCAGCCGAGCGCCTGCTTCGTGGCCACGATCTCGTCGGCGCCGAGCGGCTCGCCGTGCGCCGCCGCCGTGTCCTGCTTCTTCGGGCTGCCGAAGCCGATGTGCGTGCGCGTCACCACCATCGTCGGGCGGCTCGTGTCCGCCTTGGCCTGCGCGACCATCGCGTCGATCGCGTCCAGGTCGTTCACGTCGGCGAGATGCAGCACCTGCCAGCCGTACGCCTCGAACCGCTTGCCCGCGTCGTCGGTGTACGTGAGGTCGGTGTTGCCGTCGATCGTGATGTGGTTGTCGTCGTAGAAGCCGATGAGCTTCCCGAGCTTGAAGTGGCCGGCGAACGACGCCGCCTCGTGCGACACGCCCTCCATCAGGTCGCCGTCGCTGCAGATGAACCAGGTGTGGTGATCGACGATCGCCTGGTCGCCCTTGTTGAAGATCGCCGCGAGGTGCGCTTCGGCCACCGCCATGCCCACCGCGTTGCCGACGCCCTGACCCAGCGGCCCCGTCGTGGTCTCGACGCCGGGGGTGTGGGTGTACTCGGGGTGCCCCGGCGTGCGGCTCTCCCACTGACGGAACTGCTTGATGTCGTCGAGGGTGAGGTCGTACCCGCTCAGGTACAGCGCGCTGTAGAGCAGCATCGACGCGTGCCCGCACGAGAGCACGAACCGGTCGCGATCGGGCCAGTGCGGATCGCTGGGATCGTGCTTCATGTGCCGCGTGAACAGCGCGTACGCCAGCGGCGCGAGCGCCATCGGCGTGCCGGGATGCCCGGAGTTGGCCTTCTGCACGGCGTCCATCGACAGCGTGCGGACGGTGTTGATGGAGAGCAGGTCGAGATCGGAAGCGGGCATCGTAGACTGATTGGGCTGAGCGTTGCGCGGCAGGGAAAGATATACGCGACGGCGAAACAGCGGGGCGCTGCGCTGACGGCGACGACTGGCGTGAACGCCAGCCTACGGGGCGCGGCGCCCTCGCTTCGCTCCGGCGCGCAAAGAGCCGCCGCTCGCGGCGGCTCAGCGCCCCACAGGCCCGCGTTCCACGCGGGCCGTCACCACAGTCGTCCGCGCCGCCATTGTCCCGACGTACAGCATTCCCGCGGTTGGTGAACGGAGCGCATCGACGAGCGTCCCGGCCGACGACGACTTCACGTACGCCCCAACGGCGTCCACCGACGCGTACTGGTGCCCTTCCAGATACAGCGCGACGGCGCCGCTCACGTACCCCGCCGCCATCGACGTCCCGGTCCACAGCTGGGTCGTCGGCTGGCGCGAGGCGTCCAGGCTCGGGAGCAGCACCGAGTCGCCCGGCGCGAACACGTCCAGGCAAGGGCCGTACGCCGTGCCGGGGGCACGATCGTCGACAAGAGTCCCCACAGTGTCGCGCGCGCGCCGCACTCTGGACGCCCCCACGACGATGGCGCCAGGCGAATTGGCGGGCGCGATCCGGCAGGCGTTCATCTCCAGATTGCCCGCCGAGACGACCACCGGGATCCCGGCCGCGCGCAGATCCGCGACGGCACTATCGAGCGCCGGCACCGCCGAGGTGGTGTCGGCGATGAACGACCAGTTGGCCACGGCGCGCTGCCCCGGGTGCTTTGCGTGGTCGGCCAGCACCCACCGCGTGGCGCGGACGATCGCGTCGATCGTGCCCCGCATCCGCCGGCATTCCACCATCTTCACGTCAACGATCTCGGCGGCCGGCGCGACGCCGAGCGTCGTCCCCGCCACCGCTCCGGCAACGGCGGTGCCGTGGGCGTTGCAGAGTCGTTCCTCCCCCGGAAACGCATCAAAGCCCCGACGAACGCGGCCGGCGAGCTCCGGATGGTCGTCCAGCACGCCGCCGTCGAACACGTAGACGACGATCCCGCGGCCCGTGCCGAAGTGCCGGTAGGTCCGGTCCAGAGGGAGCTCGTGCTGGTCGATGCGGTCGAGCGCCAACGAGAGCGTCGGCTCCTCGACGAGCGTCGTGACCACCCGATCGTACGACGTGCCCGCCGCCGAGACTGAAGACCCGTCGCTGCCGAGCGGATGGCCGCTCAGCGAGCAACCCCCCGCGGCCAGGGCGAGACCGACCGCAGTGGCGAGTCGGCGGGAAATGGGCGCGGTGGCGGCAAAGGAAGACATGCGGCGACGACGATGAATGGTCCGAGCACCTTGCACGGCACTCGCCGCGCACCGCCCACAAACACATATGTCGTGCCACTCCAGAAAACGGAAGACCGGAAGCCCGGAAGTCCGGTGCTACGGTCTCCAGCGCACCGCGACATCGACGGCATAGTTGTGCCGGCGTCCCCCCACGAACATGGCGTTCCGGATTCGGCCCACCCCAGTCCGCAGGGTCAGGCCGGTAGTCGGAGTAGGCTCGAAGGCAATCGTCCCCACGGCCTGCTCCCCGAGCTCGTCCGATAGGGTCGACACCTTCTGCACGATCCAGCGGCCGTTGATGTCGTAGCCGGACGCGTACACGACGTTGCTCGAGACGACGCTACGCCCGGCGAACGACAGCCGGGTGGCCGGCGTCGGCATCCAGCGCACCTCGGCGCCGAACGCCTTTGCGTCCGGACCCAGCTCGTTCCCCAGCAATCGCCCCCGCGTCGTCACCCCCTGCGAGAGATCCGCGTGGGTGTACGTGAGAGGTCCCATGTGCGTAGCCGAGAGTTGCAGCGACCAGGATGGGGACCCGAGTCGCGGCACGGTGATCGAGAGCGCATGCGACCCCGCGTAGTTGAGGATGCTCATCAACCGATGGGCGTCGAAGTCGTCCATCAACAGCTCGCCCGCCACCACCACGCCGCCGAGCTGCTCGATCCGCAACCGCGCGTCCACGCCGATCAGCTTGTCCGAATCCACGTCGAACACGTGGGTGGTGTCCACGTAGTTGTGGCGGCGGAAGATGTCGATCATCGGGAGGAAATCGATGACCCGATAGAAGAACGGCGACGTGCGCCCGCCTTCGCCGCCGAAGTGGTCCTGGAAGGTGGCGCCCACCTCCAGCGATCGCGTCGGCCGCGCGCTCAGCTTGTAGGCCAGCAGCTTCGAGTGCGAGCGCACGGAGCTCGGCCCCATGTTGGCGAGCACGAACGTGCCGGAGACCGGTCCCACGCGGCGCAGCACGCTGGGCAGGAAGAAGGGATGATCGGACGCGAGCGACAGCTCGTCGAGTGCGGGCGCATCGGCGGCGAAAAACAGCCCGCCCGTCGCCCCCGATCCCCAGCCGATCTGCTCGCGTCCCATCGCGAGGGCCACGTTGCGCCAGCGTGTGCGCACCGACCCTTCGAGCACCGACGCGTGCTGCGTGGCGGGCGTCGTGTCGCGTCCGTGGCGCAGCTCGAAGCGCTCACGGGCATGCACGGCGAGCCATGACGCCGGTTCGGCCCGCTGCAGCAGCTCGAGCGCACCCGACAGACCCCGCACGTCCGGCTCGCCCAGCCGGCGACGGGCAAGCGGATCGACGGTGGCGTGCGCGGGCAGCGCGTTCGCCGCCCGCGGCAGTCCGCGCCGCACCGCGTTGTTCGCATTGAGGACGACGAGTCCTTCGTCGACAATGGCCCGCCGCAAAGCCGGGCGTTCGCCGATGCGCGCCTCGAGCCGCGCGAGCAGCCCTTCAATGAGCGCTCGCTCCTTCTCATCGGCCGGGCGCAGCTGGGCCGCGATGCGCGTGGCGCGCACGAGCCGGCCCATCTCGCGGTACGAGTACGGCCGCTGCCCCATCACGGCCGAATCCACGATGCCCAGCTCGTCGAGCCGGTCG
>JBBQDE010000196.1:0-5831 GCA_038319425.1 Gemmatimonadales bacterium | reverse complement strand
TCGCCGTCCCACATGCCCCGGCGTATCACCGCGTTGCCCAGCGCGCCGCCGTGGCGGTACACCGCCATCTGCGACCCGGTCTTGAAGTAGAGGCCGTCGAACTTGCGCCAGCCGTCGGCGTCGAGCGTGATCGGCGTGACGTGGCCGTGGCCGATGGTGGCCACGGGCAGGAGCCGCGGGTCGTTGTGGTCCCCGAAGAGCAGGAAGAGCATCGTCGGCTTGCCGGCAAGGCTCGTCTGCTGCCTCACCGGGGCGGTCTCGCCTTCGGCGTGCTTGTCACAGCCGATGGCGACCGTTAGGATGCTCGCGGCGGCCGCTCCCCCGAAGATCGCCCGTAGCCCGCGCGCCACGGCGCGACGCGAGGGGGGCGTCGTGCGGTGGTCGGGTCCCGGTTGGCGGAGAGTCAGGTGCATTCGATTCTGGTGGGCCAGGCGGCATTGAGCGTCCGCACCGTGCAGCGCCAGCTGGCAGCGCTGTTGCCGGAGGCCCGTCCGTCCGGCACCGGCGAGAGCACGCTGGAAATCGCTGGTCAAGGGATGGACGCGCCGCGCCTCATCAGCGCAACGCTGCTCGAACAGGGTCCCCAGCGGCCGCACCGGGTCACCGACCCCGCCGTGCCGGGATTCGGGGCCTTTCTCGACGGCACCCAGCGAAGCGAGATCGCGAGCTACCTCGGCGGCGCGCCGCTCGTGCTCGGCCATGCCGCCGCCGTCGTGCGCGAGCGGCGAGAGCGGCGCATGTCCACCTGGGGTGCTCCCCTCGTGGAGACGCGCATGTACTGCCCGCGGTCGCTGGTGACGACGTCGGCGTGGAATACCCTGGAGAGTGCCTACGGGGATGCGTTGGTGGACACGAGCGACGGCGGCGCGGACCTCACGTCGCACCCGTTCGCGCTTCGCGACGCTGCGGTGCACCGCGTGCAGGGTCATCGCGAGGCGCTCGAGCAGCGATTGGCGGAACGATGGTGCGTCGGGGAACGGGATCCGCTCTTCATCGACGGTGGCATCAGCGGCAGCGAAACCGTTGCGGTCTCGTCCTGCACGGTGGGAGTGGTGAAGAGCCATCGGAGGCTCTACGCCGAGGGCGATGCGCTCGCCACGGTGCTGGGGCTGGGCCACCGCGAGCGATCGAGCGTCCTTCGCATCACGTCGCCGAAGCGGACGACGGTGGCGAGCTGGTACCTTCGGCTTCGCGACCCGCGCGGTCGCGATCCGATGTGGGGGTTGGTCCGCGTGGAGGTCGCACACCCCTCGGCGATCGCCGTGGAGCGCATCGGCGACCGGGCCGACGAGGTCTCACGCTGGATCCTCGCCGAGGCATCGCCCCTCGCGCTGCCCGACGCGCGCTGGGACAAGATGGTCTATGGCGTGCGGGATTGTGAGGAATTCCTGCGGGCGATTCAATGACGGCGCGAAGTCAGGACAGTCGGCAGCGGGTGCGGCGAGCGCCGGTTGTCGGTAGTCGACTCA
Organism: Gemmatimonadales bacterium; assembly: GCA_038319425.1. GTDB lineage: Bacteria > Gemmatimonadota > Gemmatimonadetes > Gemmatimonadales > Gemmatimonadaceae > AG11. Next base: position 4,362 of record JBBQDE010000196.1, on the reverse strand, counting down.
CGGTTTCGGCTCTTGGAGTTCCGGTACCGGGTTCACAGGTCTTTCAGGAGCAGTCATGTCCGAGGTGCTAGGCAGAGTCGTCGCGACCGAGCGGCGTCCGAACACGCCGCACGAGTTCCATTTCTGGACCGCGCTCGATTCACCGGTCGGGATCGGGACGATCGTGCGCGTCGACGGCCGCGATGCCGTGAACGGCGTCATCCCGCACGTCTACGGCGTCGTGACCGAAGGCTTCAGCTGGACCGACCTCGCGTCGCCGCTGCACGACGTCATGGGCTTCGACGGATTGCCCGGCAACGACAGCGTCAGCCAGACCCAGCGCGCCGAGATCCGTCTCTACACCGCGGCGGTGCTGCGCCACGTCCCCGAGGAGCCGCTGCAGCCGGTGCCGATGGGCACCGTGCTGCTCGCCGACGAGAGCGACGTCGCCATCGCGCTGCGCATGGATGGCTACCTCAAGGACGGCGCGCGCACGGGCATCCCGATCGGCGTGTACCGCGCCGGCGGCACCGACGCCCCCATCTATCTGGATGCGGACTTTCTCATCGGACCGGAGGCGGCGCACCTCAACATCACGGGCGTCTCCGGGCTCGCCACGAAGACGAGCGCAGTGGAGTGGCTGCTGCAGTCGATCTTCACCCACTTCCCGGCGCAGAAGGGCAGCGTGGCGGCAGTGTGCTTCAACGTGAAGGGCCCCGACCTCTGCTTCCTCGACCTGCCGGGCGAGATCGATGAGGCGGACCGCGCTTTGTACGACAAGTGCGGCGTCACCCCCGAGCCGTTCCAGCAGGTGGAGTACTACGCGCCGTACAAATCGGACGGCGTGTCGCTCAACACGCTGCGCAGCAACGAGGCGCTGCTCGACAACGTCACCGTGCTCACGTGGGGGCTGCGCGAGGTGCTGCAGTATGCCGAGGTGCTCCTCAACAAGGACGACATCGACGCGAAGGCGGACGCGATGATCGACTTCATCAAGGAGAACGTCCTCGACAAGCGCTTCGTGGACCCGATGCTCGAGCGGCCGCACACCGTGACGTCCTTCGCCGATCTCGACGCGTGGTTCAAGGACGTGCTCCGCGCGCTGGAGAAGAAGGACGATCAGAGCTGGCGTACCCATCACGTGGCCACCATCCGCAAGGTGCGCAACCGGCTCTCGAACATCTCGCTCCGGTGCAAGGGGCTCGTGGCCGACGACGGCGCCACGAGCGACCTGCCGTTCGGGAGCTTTCAGGACCGCACGGTGTATGTGATCGACGTCGCCGGGCTCGAGGAAGACGCCCAGGACCTGATCTTCGCCCGTCTCGTGACCAAGCTGCGCGAGCACCTGGAGAAGCGCGATCTCGGCGTGCAGCACGTCGTCGTGTTCGTCGACGAGCTGAACAAGTATGCGCCGGCCGACGCTCCGGACACGTACGTCCGCAAGATGCTGCTCGACATCGCCGAGCGCGGACGGTACCTCGGACTCGTGCTGTTCGCGGCGCAGCAGTTCCGCTCCCAGGTGCACCGCCGCGTGGTGGGCAACTCGGGGACGGCGCTCTATGGGCGGATGGACGGCGACGAGCTGGCGACACCGGGTTACGCGGTGCTCAGCCCGGCGATCAAGACGAAGCTCGCGACACTGGAGAAAGGGCAACTGATGGTTCGTCATCCGCATTTCACGCAGCCGATCTTCGTCCGCTTCCCGCGACCGGCCGTCATGCGCGGACGCGACGGTGTGAGTCAGTATCCGCAGGCGGCGACGCCCTCGCTCCACTCGGCGGTGCTGCGCACGCTGCGGGCGATGGATTCCAGCCTCACGCTCGGCTGGCTTCAGGACGTGACGCAGCTGGCGACGGACGACGAGGTCCTGCGAGCGCGAAACGACATCGTACGTACGCGCCCGGGCGACGTGCGCAAGGCCTTCACCGCGCACTTCCGCGCCGCCGTCGCGCCCCGCACTGCGGCGCGTCCAGCGCTCACCGCGCCCCTGCCCGGTGCGCCGTCGGACGATCCGTACGGATTCTGACGCGATGGCTGTCCATCTGCGCGCGCATGCGCTCGCCGTCGTTCTCTGTGCTGCGGTGCCGCTGACGAGCGCGCACGCGCAGGAGGTCCTCCTGCGCGTGCATCCGCGCGTCGGCGACACGCTGCATACGCGGCTGGAACAGCAGACGGAGATCAGCGCCACGGTGCCCGGTTCGCCGGGCCGCGCCGCGAAATCGGTCACCACCTCGGTGACGCTCAACTCGCGCACCATCGTGCAGGCCTCGTCGCCGGCGAGCACGCTCGTGCTGACGATCGTCGATTCGGCCGATCTCCACACGTCCGACACGCATGGCGCCGCCCAGGTGGCCGCGGCCGAGCGGACGCTGCGCGGCCAGCAGCTCGAGCTGCGACTCGGCGCCGACGGCACGGTGGAGAGCGCGCGGGATTCGCGCGGCGTCCCCTTGTCGCGCGAGGTGGTCGAGGCGATGTCGGCGATGCCCGCGGTATTTCCGCGACGGTCGGTGAGCGTGGGCGAGCAGTGGACGCGCGATCTTCCCCTGCCCGCGGGCGGACCGCTCGGCGCGAAAGGCTCAGGTCACGTGAACGCCGTGTTCCGCCTCGATTCGCTCGACCACGCCGGCAACGTCGCCTTCGTTTCCCTGCGCGGCGAGATCCTGCCGGATGCCGGAGGCCAGGGGGTGGAGCTGAGCGGTGAGGTCACCGGGGCGATGCAGGTGGACCGCCTGCGCGGCTGGATGACCGATTCACGCTTCACCGTGATGGTGCGCTCGCTCATCACCCCGCCGCCATCGAGCGGGCTGGCGCCGATGCGCTTCGTCACCCGCGTGACGCAGCGCTTGCGCACGATGGACAAGCGCTGAACCGGCGTTAGCTTTTTCAAAGGGTGGATGTGAGGCAACTTCCGCTCCGGCAATCGCTTAGCCCATCTCGATCCCGTCGCATCTGCGCCTCGTTCACCTCTCCGACCTCCATCTGGGCTACCGCCAGTATCAGCGGCTGACTCCGCGCGGAATCAATCAGCGCGAGGCGGATGTCGCGCAGTCGTTCACGCGTGCGGTGGACAAGGTGATCGAGCTCGCGCCGGACGTCGTGCTCATCGGCGGCGACGTGTTCCATCAGGTGCGCCCGACCAACACCGCGATCCTGCACGCATATCTGCAGTTCGCACGGTTGCGCGGCGCGCTGCCGCATGCCGAGATCGTGATGGTGGCGGGCAATCACGACACGCCGCGCTCGACCGACGCCGGCTCGATCCTTCGGCTGTTCGGCGCCATGGGACTCCACGTGGTGGACGCCGAGCCGCGCGCGCTCGATTTCCCCACGCTCGATCTTTCCGTGCTCGCGGTGGCGGACAATCACCATCCGCGGCCGAGGCTCGCGCCGCACGGCAACCGGCGCTGGAACGTGCTGCTGCTGCACGGCGAAGTGGAGGGCATGCTCGGGCCGTTCGCCGCCACGCACGAGCTGGCGACGCAGGAGATTCCCCAGCACGATCTGCATCAGTCGCAATGGGACTACATCGGGCTCGGCCACTACCACGTGTATCGCCGGCTCGCGCCGAACCAGTTCTACAGCGGCTCACTCGACTACACGAGCACCAACACGTGGGGCGAGAAGATGGAGGAGCAGATGGCGGGCGTGCCGGGGAAGGGGATCATCGAGCATGATCTCGCCACCGGAGAGCACACCTTCCATCACCTGCCGCCGGCGCGCGAGTTCGTGGACCTGCCGGCCCTGTCCGCGCGCGGGCTCACCACGGAAGAGGTGAATGCGCGCGTCCTCGCCGCGATCGAGGCGTGCGCGGGGGGCATCGACGACAAGGTGGTGCGCCTTGTCGTGCGCGACCTGCCGCGGCACATCACGCGGCAGCTTGATCACCGGCAGCTGCGGGAGTTCCGGCGCCGCGCGCTGCACTTCCACCTCGACACGCGCCGGCCCGAGATGATTCGGGCCGTCGGCCACGGCGCACCGGGCCGGCGCCCGTCGCTCGCCGACTTCGTGCGCGACAAGCTGCGCGAGCGCGTCGTGTCGGGCGACGTCGATCGGGAGGCGCTTGTCGAGCTGGGGCTCCGCTACCTCAAGGACGCCGAGGAGCGCGAGGGCGCGTCGACCGCGCAGCCGCAGGGCACGGAGGCATAGATGAGGCTCAACAGCCTCCGGCTCTGCAACTTTCGCCAGCACATCGACACGTACATCGCCTTCGACGTCGGCCTCACGGGCATCATCGGCGCGAACGGCTCGGGGAAGACGACGATTCTCGAGGCGATCGCGTGGGCGCTGTACGGCCAGGATGCGGCGCGCGGCAAGAAGGAAACGATCCGCTCGCTGCGCGCCGGGCCGACGGCGAAGGTGAAGGTGGAGCTCGACTTCGAGCTT
>JBBQDE010000195.1:0-5851 GCA_038319425.1 Gemmatimonadales bacterium | reverse complement strand
AGTAGCGCGCCGCATCCGATTGTGACTCGGCGCCGCGCGCCGGGTACGGCACCGCAGGATCCGACGCCGCCCGTCAGTCCGGGCGGCGTTCGTGTCTGCGCGACTCACGTTGGCGGTGTCCAATGTCCAGTGACGCGGCCGGCCACTAGCTTGCCATCAGCCATCCCCGCTCACACCAGCACCGACGGCCCGTGACGAGCTCCGCCAACCTGCGTCCCATCTCGCCCCGCGACGACGATCGCGACCTCGAGCTGCTCGACCAGCTCGCGAGCGCCCGCGTCGCGCTCAACGCGCAGATCGCCCGGCGCATCATCGGCCAGCGCGACACGGTGGACAATCTCGTCGCCGCCATCCTCGCCGGCGGCCACGCGTTGCTCGTGGGCGTGCCGGGGCTCGCGAAGACGCTGCTCGTGCACACGGTGGCCGAGGCGCTCGACCTCAAGTTCTCGCGCGTGCAGTTCACCCCCGACCTCATGCCGAGCGACATCACCGGCACCGAGCTGCTGGAAGAGGACCATTCAACCGGTCGTCGCTTCTTCAAGTTCGTGCACGGACCGATCTTCGCGAACATCGTGCTGGCCGACGAGATCAACCGCGCGCCGCCGAAAACCCAGGCCGCCCTGCTCCAGGCGATGCAGGAGCACGCGGTCACCGCCGCCGGCAAGACCCACGTGCTGGCCGAGCCGTTCTTCGTGCTCGCCACGCAGAACCCGATCGAGCAGGAGGGCACCTATCCCCTGCCCGAGGCGCAGCTCGACCGGTTCATGGTGCAGCTCACCATGGGCTACCCGAGCCGCGAAGAGGAGGAGCGCATCGTGGCCGAGACGACCAACGACGCCACGCACACCGTGACGCCGGTGCTCAACGGCGAGCAGCTCTCGGCGCTGCTGCACCTCGTGCGGCGGCTGCCCGCGGCGCCGAGCATCGTGAGCTACGCGGTGAAGCTCGCGCGCGCCACGCGCCCCGACGCGCCAGAAGCCAGCGCCGACGTGAAGAAGTACGTGAGCTGGGGCGCCGGCCCGCGCGCGTCGCAGTACCTCATCCTCGGCGCCAAGGCGCGCGCCGCCATGGATGGCCGCGCGATGCCGGATCTCGACGATGTGGCGGCGATGGCGCTGCCCGTGCTGGCGCACCGCGTCGTGCTCAACTTCCAGGCGGAAGCTGAGGGGGTGACGACGGCGAAAATCGTGGCGGGGCTGCCCAGGCCCTGAGCTATTTCGGCGCGTAGCCCTCACCGCACCGTGACGCCGCGCTCCACCACGACTACTGAATCGCCCGGCGACGCGCGCCCGATCACGCGCACCGTCGCGCGTCCGGCGGCCGGGAACACGATCGCGACCTGCCGCTTCGTGATGCGCAGCTCCAGTGTGCACGCGACCCCAGTGATGACGCGCTGGTACGGCACCACGTCGGCGTGCAACCCCTCGACGAAGGTGACGGTCGTGTCCTCACCCACGCAGCCGCCGCCGTAGGTCGTCACGGCCACGGTCAGCGGCACGCCCGCCACCGCGGCGGCGGGCACGTCCACCAACACGCGATCGTTGGCGAAGAGTATCCGCGCCACGCGCCGCACCGAAATGCCGGGCTTGAGCGGCTCCTCGAGGGAGAGTGCGGGCGAGCTGACGGTCGGCCCGGTTGACGAGCGGCAGGCAGCGGCGGCGGCGAGGGTGAGCATGGTCGCGCGGAATGCTCGTCGCATCGGGTCCCGGAGTGAAGTGGCCGGTCCTGGGCGACCGGTGCGTCGCCAAACCTGCGCACGGGCCCTCGGGTCACCGGGCGAGACCGTAGCGGTCTACGGACGGAGCGTGACGGGCACGGGCGAACAGATTTCTCCCCGCGTTATTCAGCCCGGATTGGGAATATCGCGCATTGCACCGGCTGCGTCCCTTGGGTGCTGCTGCTGATTGAGCATCGCGATTGCCTGCCGCCATTGCTCTTCCGCGCTCAGTGTTGCAAACCCGCCTCCAGGCACAACGGGTCGAAGCACCTTCTTCCTGACGTGGGGCGATCGAACGACGATCGTGCATGCGGCCCGTCTCGACTACGCGGCGCTTACCGGACGATGACGATCTGTCTGGCGCTATATGATGGGGCGCCTGGCGGTGCCTGCACGGAGCCGGAGGCCGCACCGTCGCGGCGCCACACCTTGATTCGATCGCCAATCTGAATGGAGTCGCGATCGATGGCGGCAGCACGCCGCCCGCCGTACTGGACGAAGACCGGTCCGGGGCGCCCCATGACCACCCCGGCACTGGGCGTCGCGGACGGTGGAATGGCGAGCCAGAGGACGAGCTGTGAACGGTAGCCGCCGGGCATGATGCCCTCTTCGATCTTCACACGCTCGACCCGACCCTCGAGATCGGGCGCCGTCGTGATCGCCCCGGTGTCCGGGGGCTCGACAGGGACGGAGAACAGGTCCACGTCCACCGCCTCCCGCACGGTGCAGCCGGCGAGGCGTGCTGGCCTGAACCGCCAGCGAACGGCCGCCGCTCGCGCGCTGTCGCCTGCCGCGGGCGACGGAATGGCGTCCAGCTCCAGCGACCCCGCCATCATTCGGCCCGACGTGTCGATGACGAACGCCGCGGCGAACCTCGGCGGCATGCGGCGCGAGGCGAGCATGCCGCCGCGCGACGGTCTGGGGCGCGCTGATCCAGTGTCGACGAGCAACGCCGGCTCGTCGACCTCGTACCATTCGTAGGGGCCCAGCGCCACCGGACATCCCCGCAGTTGCCACTCCCGTCCATAGACTGTCCTCGTCGCCCGCGGCACGGTCGCGGTGATGAGATGCTGCGCGAGTCGATTGGCGACGTCGGCAGTGCTGCGGCCAAAGATCAGCGGCAGTGTATCGGGCGGCGTGCCCTTCGACGCGTAGTGCGCCACCGCGCGGGCGACGACCTGCGGCCCCCATGCGTCCACGACCTGGACGTCCACCAATACGGCCGCGCGGGCGAGTGCCGCCAGCTCCTGCTCGTCGCGGTGCACATCGTACGATGTGCGCCGCCCATTCGGCCTCACGCTCTGGACGGTCTGGTCGGTGACGAGGCCGAGCTGCTCGCGCGTCGTGATGCGTTCCAGTCTCGCGAGGATGAGGTCGGCGACGACGCGACTCGGCTCGGCGAACCCTTGGCCCAGCGAAACGACGGCGATGGACGGCGGGATCGAGCCCGCCCAGGGTGGCGGGGTCCGCCGCTGCCCCTCGGCGAGTGAGGCGACGGAGACGTAGAGGACGAGAGACAGCCAAGCGAACCGCATCACCCGTTCATGGCTGCGCGGTGAACGTCAGGCTGTCCGTTCCTCCATTGGGACTGCCGCGTCCACCGTACGGCACGTACACCCTATAGACCGTGCTCGATCATGGCTCCCCTTTTCAGCGTCATCGCCAGAGGTTGCATCCCGGGTCGCCCGACCGCAATGGCGTCCAGTGTCCACTATCGGGGCGACGGCCGAGCAGCACGGCCTTGCCTCCTCGCCTCAGTAAATTTACAATGTAGGTATGTCCGACACCCTGGGGACGTTCGAGCAGGCCGTCATGCTGGCGGTCGTCCGGCTCGGCGACGAGGCATACGGTCGGGCGATCCTGCACGAGGTGCAGGCCCGCATCGGGCGGGATGTCGCGGGCGGTGCCGTCCACGCCACGCTCGACCGGCTCGAGCGGAAGCGGCTGCTCTCGTCGCGCCTGGAGCCGGGGACACCGGTTCGCGGCGGCCGTGCGCGCCGGTACTACCGGCTGCGGGCGGCCGGAGCCCGCGCACTCGATGATGCCCGGACCACGCTCGACGCGCTGTGGCACGGTGTGCGCCGGCCCATCAGCAGCGTTCTCGGAGGACCCACATGACCGTCGATTCGTCGTCGCCCCCGGCGTGGGCGGAATGGGTGCTCCTTGCCTCGCTCCAATCGAGAGACGCCGAGACCGTGACCGGCGATCTCCTCGAGGAATACCGCACGCACATCGCGCCCAGTCGCGGACGCCGGCGCGCCGACCTGTGGTACGCGACGCACGCACTCGGCTTCGCGTGGCGACGCGCCGGCGCCTCCGTTGTGCTGCTGACGCTCGCCTTCCTCATCCGCACGGCGATCGACTGGAGGATGCCCACTGCGGATTTTCACCTGCGGTCGGAGGTGTCCACGTTCGTGAGCGTCGGTGTCTTTCTGCTCGCGGGATTCCAGGCGGGCGCGCGATCCGGATCGTCTCCGCTCGGCGGGATCGCCGGCCTAATCGTGGCGCTGTTCGCTCTTCCACTCCAGCTGGTAGGCGCAGCCGTGCTCCTGGCGATCTGGAACGACCACGCGACGTTGGCGGCCATTCAGGCGAGCGGTGGGCTCGGGGAAGTCTTCTCGATGCCACTCATGACAGTGCTTCCCGCCGCCGCGCTTGGCGTCATCGGCGGCGCCGCCGGTGCCGCGAGCCGGCGCCTGCATCCGGCGTAGGCCGTCGCGCCTACTTCACTCCCCCCGTTCGGTCTGAGCGAGGGCGTCCAGGCAAGGCTGGCCTCCGCATCCCGCACTCCCAGTCGTTGCTCACCTGCACGCCGGGGCGCCGTCGTTGGTCGCCGGATCCACCGGATTGTTCGTATTCACGCCAATGCCGCACGAGAAGCTCGGAATCTGTGTATGCGTGACGGTGGCCGACCAGTAGCCGGCGCCGACATCGATCATCGGCACGCCCACACCGGTCGACGGATCGAAGATCAAACCGCTGCTCGACACCGTCATGTTCTTGCGCCGGCGTTTCCCTGTGAACGTCGTGTCGAGGACGGCCGTGTAACGCTCGGAGTCAGCGTAGAACGCCTCCTCGGCCGTCATCAGGTTGTGGAGGTCGGACTTCATTGCGGACACGTACGCTTTCTGCTTCGAGTTGGCAAACTTCGGAATCGCGATCGCCGCCAGGATGCCGATGATCACCACGACGATCAGGAGCTCGATGAGCGTGAAGGCCCGGCGCGAGGATGTCATGGGAACCTGCGGATGAAGAATGTGCGCCTGGTCACCAAACACCTGAGTCTGACCGACGCTGACGTCCATACTATCAAGCACTCTCAGTGCCAGGCGGAAGCTGCGCTGAGAGGGACGGCGCGGGCCCGGGCAGCGACCGCGCCGTATGGCGCATGACACAATGCACGAAATCGCGCGAAATGCGGCCCACGAGACGCACCTCTTCGATCAGCGAGTATGGATGTATTCGGAGGTTCCGCGAGTGGCATGAAGAGACGCGTGAAGAGACGCGTGAAGAGACGCGTCCACGGGAGCGGCTTGCGGCTACGGATGCGTGCATTCGGAGCGCTTCCGCCAAAAACCGAACGCTGTTTCTACTTCCCGGCGTTAGGGTTCCGAGCGCCGGAGAGCAGCTGGTCCGGAGGAAGCTCGACGCAGGCTCGCGTTCCACACCGTTGCGCTCAAAAGCGCGATCACGCCTATCCCGATCAGTTCCTTCGCGGGAAAGCCGTGGATGAAGATGACCCCAGCCGCGAGTGCGAGCATGCCCACGAGCGCGACGAGGACCGGCCCACTTGACCGGTGCGTCGCTCGGTCACTCCAGAAGCCCCAGAGCGCGAGCGGGAAGGCCAGGAGCATGAAGGGAAGCAGGATGGCGTCCTTCCGCAGGAAGGAAAGTCCCAGCGCACTGAGGACGCCCAGAATGATCGGCGCTCCCGCGCAGCAGAGCGCGGCGAGCACCGCGCCGACAGCGCCCGCCGTGTCGGCGAAGCGCGAGTAGGTGCGGGTGGTCCCGTTCGTCATGGAATGGCTGAACCTCGATTGATGTCGGCGCGCGGGGCGGATACAGCGATTTGTCCGGGGGGGCACAGCTCAGCCATGCTTCATCACCTTCGCGAGCGCCTGACGCAGGCTCGCC
>JBBQDE010000194.1:0-5855 GCA_038319425.1 Gemmatimonadales bacterium | reverse complement strand
ACGGTCAGCGAGACGTCGAAGCTGCCGTACTCGAGATAGAACTCGCCCGCGCCGATGTACGGCTCGTGATTCCATCCCTTCACGTCGTCGTAGACGGCCATGCGCGGATACCACTGCGCGATCTCGTACAACGAGCCGTCGCGTCCCATCCGCCCCACGCCCTGCTCGGGCACGGTGAAGTGCCAGGCGAACTCCAGGTCCACCGACGCGCCCGGCGCCAGCAGACGGGCGAGGTCGACGCGCATCGTGGTGCCGTAGATCGCCGGCTTCATGTTCACGCCGCCGATGGTGGCCGACTCGAGCACCACGCCGTCGGTCGTCGTGCCGCCGCACGAGAAGTCGAAGACGATGTCGGCGAAGGTGAGCGGCGGCTGGTTCAGCGTGCCGGTGATGCTGTTCGACCGGCAGATGTTCTGCTCGAGGTACAGCCACAGATACGGCAGCGCGTGCGGCGAGCGATTGACGTAGTGAATGGTCTCGCGTCCGCGCACTTCGCGGCGCGCCGAGTCCAGCGTGGCGGTGATGCGATAGTCGGCGCGTTGCTGCCAGTAGCGCGGGCCCGGGCGTCCCGCGCCGGTGCGCTGGTCGTTCGCGGCGGGAAGGTCGAGCGGCCGGAAGTGGGAGCTGTCCGCCGCGGCGAGCATCGACTGCGCGCCGGCTGGCGAGCCGAGGCCCGCCGCCAACGCGATGCTCAGTGCGATGCGGCGCATCAATCGTCCACGTCGTCAAAGTCGGTGATCAGCCCGTCCTTCGTCACGTACACGAGCAGCGACCGCTGCCCGGATTCGGTGGTGAGGGTGTAGTAGGCGATGCGCGCCACCGCGTGCCCGTGCCGCTCCAGCGCTCGGCCGCTCACATCCTGCGCGGCGAGGTAGGTGACGCCGCGATAGCCGGCGACGACGGGCCATGGCCCGATGCGCGAGAAGTCGCGCTGCGCACCGGCGGTGAGCAGAGGCGCGCTCGCCACGGCGGCGCCACCCTGTCCCATCGCACGCAGCGTCGAAACCAGGCGCGCGGTGAAGGCTGAATCGGGGTCGGGCTCGCGCGGCAGCATGCTCACGAGCGGGCCGACGCGCGCCACGGCGCGGTCGCGATCGCCCTGCGTCCACGTGATGCCGGTGATTGCACCGGCCGCGTCACGCGTGAAGGCCATCCGCACGTTGCGATCGACCGATGCGAACCGGTCGCCGCTCACGGGAATGAACTCCTCGTCGGGCAGCCCATCCGATGCGGAGTACAGGCGTCCGTTCGCGGCGACGAACGTGATCATGTTGTTGTTCATCAGCTCATAGCGTCCGGTGTACGACGCGAGCCGCGCTGCCGGGACCGGCTCGACGCTCATCAACGGTGGCGCGTACGCCGCCGCGGTGGGCCAGGCGTACCTCTTCGCCACGAAGGCCGTGATCCGATTCATCATCCGCGAGTTGTCATTCGCGTTGATCATCACCACGATCCCCTGGCCCGTCTCGGCGAACGCATTGAGCGACGCGTCGAATCCTTCGTCGCGCCCATTGTGGTTGAACAACAGTGTCCGTCCCGTTCCCTGGAGGAAGACGCCGAGCCCGTCGCCGTCCTTCTCCTCGGTGACCATACGGTGGGTCATCGCGGGCGAGATCACTTTCGACGACCGGCCGGCAAACGATTGCTGGATCTCGATGGCGAAGCGCGCGAGATCGGTCGGCGTGGTCCACAGGCCGGCCGCCGCCATCTCGGGGTACACGTGCCAGCGCCCTTTCACGGGCTTCTGGCCGGCGTAGTGCCCGCTCGCGGTGGCGGTGGCCATGTCGAGGGGAAGCGGCTGCTCGTACGAGCTGCGCGACATGCCGATCGGCGCCAGCACCGTCTGGCGCATGTATTCGGGGAAAGGCTGCCCGGTGACGTCGAGCATCATCTGCTGCATCACCGTGTAGCCACCGCCAGAGTAGTTCCAGCGCGCACCGGGCGCCGTGTCTGACCGGATCGCCGCGGTGTTCGCCGGCGGCGTGCCGTCGAGCACCTGCACCAGCGTCGGCCTCGGCGCATCCAGCGCGTAGCCGGGGAAGCCGTGCACGGTGAGGCCGGCCGTGTGCGAGAGCAGCCGCCGCAGTGTGATCGGCGCGGCGGAGGTGAACCCGCTCGCCGGCACCTTCCAGGTCGTCAGCGTCGTGTTGACGTCGCCGTCGAGGGTGAGCTTGCCCTGTTCCACCAGGTGTAGTGCGCCGAGTGCCGCGACCGACTTGCTGATGGAGCCGGCCTGGAAGAGCGTCGACGGCGTGACCGCTGCGCCGCCTCCCGCATCGATGACGCCGTATGCGCGCGCCTCGACGATCCGCCCATCCTGGATGATGGCGAGCGACAGCCCCGGCACGTGGCGCCGCGCCATCTGCGCGGTGACGAACGTGTCGAGATCGTCGGCCCGGGGAGTGCCGGGCGCGCCGGTGGCACAACCGAGCAGCGCGAGCGAGAGGGGCAGGAACCGTGAGACGATGCGCATCGTGGCCTCCGGAGACACAGGCGTGCAGCCAGGCGAATGTACGGCGCGCCAACGCGGCGCCGGAAGGGCGCACCGCTTGCACCGTGGCGGCGCATGAGCGAGCAGACGGAAAACTGGCGCGAGCGGCTGGGCCGCATCGCCCGGGAGGTCGGTGGAGAGCTGGACCGGGCCAGCCGGTCCCTGGGCATCGGCGTTCCCCACCAGTACGAGATCGTGCCGTACCGGGGCTACGCCGGTGGCACGCGCGTGCTGGTGCACGGGCGCGCGCAGGAGGCAAAGCGGATCGCGCCCGCCTCCGCCACCGACTCCGTGTGGCGCAACCTGTTCAACACCTACAAGCGCATCGACGCCGATCCGCTGCCGCACGCCCGGGTGCGCATCACCGTGGATGGCGTGTCGCGGGAGGTCGTGGCCGACGACGAGGGGTTCATCCGCGCGTGGATCGACCTGCCCGCGCCACTGCCCACCGGCGAGCCGTGGCAGTCCGTCGGAATGGAGCTGCTGTCACCACTGCGCGACGGACACCCAGCCGTGCACGCCGAGGCACAGGTGCGCGTGCTGAGCGGTGCGCCGACATTCGGCATCATCAGCGACCTGGATGACACGGTGATCCAGTCGCGGATCACGAGCTTCCTCCAGGCCGTGCGCACGGTGATGCTCGGGAACGCCCGCACCCGGCTCCCCTTTCCAGGCGTGGCGGCGTTCTATCAGGCGCTCGAGCTGGGAGGGGACGGCGCGCAGCGCAATCCGATCTTCTACGTCTCCAGTAGCCCATGGAACATCCATGACATCATCGCCGACTTCATGGACATCCAGCGCATCCCGCGCGGCCCCATCAACCTCCGCGACTGGGACATCGTCCTCTCGGCCCTCACGTCGAGCCGGCTCGGCAACTTCAAGGAGCCGGTGATCAAGGAGATCCTCGACCTGTATCCCGCGCTGCCGTTCATCCTCATCGGCGACAACAGCCAGAAGGATCCGGAGATCTATCGGAAGATTCTCGGCGAGTATCCCGGGCGGATTCTCGCGGTCTACATCCGCAACGTGGACGCGAACCCCGAACGCTCGGCGAGTGTGCAGGCGCTGGTGAAGGAAGTACTGGCCGCGGGCTCGTCGCTGATCCTCGCGGACGACACGTATGCCGTCGCGCAGCACGCCGTGGAGCAGGGGTGGATCACGAAGGAGTCCCTGCCGGCGATCAAGGAGGAGAAGAAGGCGGACGACGGCACGTCGGGGGCGAAGGCGGACGTGCCGGGCGTAGCCGAGGAGAAGGCGACGCCGACGGTGGTGGTGGAGTGACGGTCAGCGAACGGGCGGCAGCGCCTTGTGGTTCTGCTCGATCTTCCGGACGTACTCCAGCGTTTCGAGATAGCGCCATCGCACGACCTTGGGAGCCACGCGCTCGATGCTCGGACAGGTACGTTCGTCGAGCTGCTCGGCCTTCGCCGTGCGCCGAGCGCGGATGATCGTGCCTTCGCCGGCGTTGTATCCGGCGAACATGAAGCGCCACCGCTCGTCGTCGGGGACGTCGCGCTTGAACAGCGTCCACAGGTCGCGGTCGTGCAGGATGCCCGCGGCGATGTTCCACTCCGGGTTGTCGATCGCGCCGAACTGCGGCAGTGCGGACTGAATGAGCCCGTAGGTGGACGGCATGAGCTGCATGATGCCGCGCGCACCGACGCGGCTCCGCGCCGTCGGCGTCAGGTCGCTCTCCGCCATCCCCTGTGCCTTGAAGTAGCGCCAGTCGGTGCCCACGCCGAAGTAGCGCTTCGTGTATTTGCGGAAGATCGGGTCGTACCGCTCGGTTGCCTTGCGACTGGCCCGCGCTTCCGCCGCCTCGTTGAGCGCGTGTCCGGCGCGATGCATCGCCGAGGTGCCTTGCGCGCTGCTCGGAGAAGCCCACGCGGTGCAGAGCGCGAGCGCGGCCACGGCCAGCCCGCGCCGCATCAGCCGAGCGCCTTGCCGATGATGAGGGCGATGGAGATGAAGATCGACGCCATGAAGATCGCGACGGCGATGTTTCCCTTCTGCAGCTCGGCACGGAAGTCCACCTCGGGCGTGAGCAGGTCGATCACGCGGTACGAGAGGTACATCAGCACGACGCCGATGACGGCGTAGACGACGTTGAGCGCGATGACGGAGAGTTGCACCGGTCCTCACTGATTCTCGGGGGGAGGGAACGTCTCGTACTACGACGCAGGCGTAGCGCTGTTTCGACGCCGCCGGGAACGGCAACGTCACTTCTTCCTGTCGCCACCACGGTGCGCATCCGCAACGGAAAGCTCGGAACCACCGACGGCCCGTTCGCCGAGACCAAGGAGCAGCTCGGCGGCTACTACCTCATCGAGGCCAAGGACCTGAATGAGGCGATCCAGGTCGCGGCGCGCATTCCCGGCGCGAAGACGGGCTCGATCGAGGTCCGCCCGATCGAGGTGTTCGACGAACAGACCGTGAAGATGGCGCGAGCGGGATGACCGATGCCTCCACGCGCGCTCGCGCAGCCGTGGAGGAGCTGTACCGCACGGAGTCGCGCCGGGTGCTCGCGACGCTGATCCGCCTCCTCGGCGATTTCGACCTCGCCGAGGAGGCGCTGCACGACGCGTTCGCCACAGCGCTGGAGCGGTGGCCATCGGACGGCGTGCCGGCCAGCCCGCGCGCGTGGCTCGTGAGCGCGGGGCGCTTCCGCGCCATCGACCACCTGCGCCGCCGCGCGGCGTTCACCGAACGGAGCGGCGAGATCGCGCGCGAGATCGTCGCCGCCGGCCGGCCCGATGACGTAGACGCCGACATTCCCGACGATCGGCTCCGTCTCATCTTCACCTGCTGCCATCCGGCGCTGGCGACGGACGCCCAGGTCGCGCTCACCCTGCGCACGATCGGCGGGCTCACGACCGAGGAGATCGCCCACAGCTTTCTCGTGCCGGCTCCCACGCTCGCGCAGCGCATCGTGCGCGCGAAGTCGAAGATCCGGGACGCGCAGATCCCGTACGAGGTACCCGAACAGCCGGAGCTCGCCGAGCGACTCGATGCAGTGCTCGCGGTGCTCTATCTCATCTTCAATGAAGGATACCTGGCCACGTTCGGCGATGCCGTCACTCGCGCCGACCTGTGCGCGGAAGCGATCCGCCTGACGCGTCTGCTCGTGGAACTGCTGCCGGAGCCGGAGGCCGAGGGGCTCCTCGCGCTCATGCTGCTGCACGATTCCCGTCGGCCGGCTCGGCTGTCGGATGGCGGAGAGCTCGTGCTGTTGGAGGATCAGGATCGAACGCTATGGGAGCGCGGGGAGATCGCCGAAGGATGCGAGCGGACCGAGCGCGCGCTCCGCTCGCACCGGTTCGGGCCGTACACGCTACAGGCGGCGATCAGCGCGGTGCACGCCGAA
>JBBQDE010000193.1:0-5859 GCA_038319425.1 Gemmatimonadales bacterium | reverse complement strand
CGGATCGTGGCCCGCCTTCGTCACCCAGTAGCAGTCCATCTCGAAGCTCACGAGCTTCGGGTCGGTGTGCGTGAGCAGCAGGTCCAGCAGCGTCCCGCCGCCCGGGGCGGCGGCGAACTCGAAGTCGTGATTGTGGTAGGCCTGTCGCAGCCCCGCGGCCTTCGTCATCGTCGCGAGGTGATTGAGCCGGTCGGCCATCTGCGGCAGCCCCTTGCGCTGCGTCTCGTCCAGCCAGGGCACGACCGCCCACTCGTGGCCGATGATCTTCGCGGCGTCGAGCGCGCGCTTCCAGTCGTCGTCGCTGGCCGGCAGCGGGATGTGCGCCGACGGCGCCTTGAGCCCGGTGCGTTTCAGCACCGCGCGCACCTGTTCCGGCGTGCGCTTGTAGTAGCCGGCGAATTCCACCTCGCGATAGCCGATCTCGGCGATGCGGGCGAGGGTGCCGTCGAAGTCGCGCTCGAGGAGCGAGCGGAGAGTGTAGAGCTGGATGCCGATGGGCATCCGGGAGGGCGGCTCGGAGGCCTGCCCGTTCGATCTCGTGGACGCCAGGGTCGCCGCGCCGAGCGCGCCGAGGCCCAGGGTGCCGAGGAACTCTCGCCTGGTCTGCATTCCATGAAGCTGCGACGGGGCGGGAAGGGTCGCTAGGGCTGGCCTGCGCACTGTAGTGCCCGATCTACCAGCAGGCGCCAATATTCCAGCATATCTTAGGTCATGCCTTCATCCGCCCTCGCGACGCCGCCCGAGCGCACCGCGTCGCGTCCTTCCGCCCTCGCCGGTTCGCTGGTCGGCTCCGAGATCCTCAAGATCGCCGCCGACGTTCGCGCGCTGGCCGCCGACGGCCGGGACATCTGCAATCTCACCGTCGGTGACTTCTCGCCGGCCGAGTTCCGGATTCCCCAGCGGCTGGAACAGGGGATCGTGGACGCGCTGCATCGCGGCGAGACGAACTACCCGCCGAGCGACGGCATCCTCCCGCTGCGCGAGGCGGTGCGCTCGCTTTATCGGCGCGAGCTCGGCTTCACCCCCGATCTTGCGTCGGTGGTCGTCACCGGCGGATCCCGCCCGGGCATCTACGCCGTCTACCGGTCGCTGGTGGACCCGGGCGATCGCGTCGTCTATCCGACGCCGTCGTGGAACAACAACCACTACGTGCACCTCGTGTCGGGGGTGCGCGTGCCGGTCGCGTGCGACGCGTCGTCGCGCTTCATGCCCACGCGCGCCTCGCTCGAGCGGGTGGTGCGCGGCGCGCGGCTCCTCGCGCTCTGCTCCCCGCAGAATCCCACCGGCACCGCGTTCACGGCGGACGCCCTGCGCGGCATCTGCGATCTCGTGGTGGAAGAGAATGCGCGGCGCGGCGACGCCGAGCGTCCGCTCTACCTGATGTACGATCAGGTGTACTGGACGCTCACCTTCGGCGGCGTGCAGCACGTGCATCCGATCGGCGTGTGCCCCGAGGTGGCGCCGTACACGATCTACGTGGACGGAATCTCCAAGGCGCTGGCGGCCACCGGCGTGCGCGTCGGGTGGCTCGTCGCGCCGCCGGATCTCGCCGGTCCGATGAGCGGGCTGCTCGGTCACGTCGGTGCGTGGGCGCCGAAAGCCGAGCAGAGCGCGGTCGCCGCGTTCATCAGCGACGCGGGCGCGATGCGGGAGTACCGCGATCCGATGGTCGCCGGCGTGCGCGAGCGCCTCGATCTCCTGTTCCACGGCATCGAGGCGATGCGCGCGGACGGGCTCCCCGTGGAAGCGATGGCGCCGGAAGGCGCGATCTACCTGAGCGCCCGCGTCGCGCTGAGCGGCCGCGCCGCGCCCGACGGAACGCGGCTCGACAGCGACGAGGCAGTGCGCGCCTACCTGCTCCGCGCGGCGGGCGTGGCCATCGTGCCCTTCCAGGCGTTCGGCGTCGCCGGGGATACGGGCTGGTTCCGTCTCTCCGTGGGCGCCGTCTCGCCGGAGCAGATCGCCCGCATGCTGCCAAGGCTTCGCGCCGCGCTCGCGGTCGCGTGACCGAGAGAGTGCGCGCCACACCCACGTCGCCGCCGGCCACGACGGCCGGGACGAGGTGGCGATGGTCGAGCCTGTCGCTCACGCGCCAGCTGCCGATCCTCACCGCGGCCATCGTCGTCATCGTCGTCGCCACGCTGCTCGCGCTCACCTACGACGCGCTCAAGCGCTCGCGCATCGAGACCACCCACGACCGGCTGCGCCGGCTGGCGCGACAGCTCGTCCTCACGAGCGACCAGAGCATCAGGGCGCGCGCGCTGCAATACCGCCAGGTCGCGAACGACAGCGCCGTGCGCGCGGCGCTGCGTGGCGCGGCGCGTGGCGCGATCCCGCGCGACAGCGATGCGGTGTCACGCGCCGCGGGGGAAGCGCTGCTGCGGCTGCGCGTCGCGCCCGACTCGTCGCTCCCGATCGAGCTCTGGACCACCGACGGGCGTCGCGTGCTGCACGTAGGGCAGGACGTGCGCGGTGACTCGCTGCACCTGTTGCGCCCCGAGCTGCGCGCGCTCAACGGGCGGACCGTCACCGAAATTCCCGTGGGGAAAGCGGGATCCGACAGCATCCAGTACGGCGCGTTCTACGCGTCCGGGGGGCGCGTGCTGTTCTGGACGGTGTTCCCCGTGATGGAGGGCAACCGGCGGGTAGGCTACCTCGCGCAGCAGCGGGCGTTCCGGAGCACGCCGCAGGCGACCGCCACGATAAAAGAGCTGCTCGGCAACGACGCGTCGCTCAACCTGCACAACACGACCGACCAGTTCTGGACGAACTACGCTGGCGATCCGATCGCGCCGCTCACGGACGTGGATACGCTGCATGGCGATTTCATCGGCAACCGGTCGGACGTCGGCGACGTGATCGCGTCCGAGGCGGCGGTCCCCGGCACGCCGTGGGTCTTCTCGCTCGAGGCGCCCGTCGCGTCCGTGCTCGATGAGCCGCGCGCCACGCTGCGCCGTCTCACGGTGATCAGCCTGCTGATCGCGCTCACCGGCGTGGTGGCGGCATGGTTCGCGAGCCGGCGCATCACGTATCCGCTGGTCACGCTGACTTCGGTGTCCGAGGCGATCGCCCGCGGCGACTACGCCACGCGGATGCCGCACCGGGCGGGCGACCGCTCGCGGAACGAGGTGGCGCGACTCTCGGCCACCTTCAACCGGATGGCGGACGAGATCGCGTCGACGCATGGGGAGCTTGAGGAGCAGGTCGAGGAGGCGCTCGCCGTGACACAGCAGCTGGAGCTGGCCAACGAGGAGCTGCTCCGCATCTCGGCCGACGCCCAGGAGGCGCGCGACGCGGCGATGCAGGCCAACCGCGCCAAGAGCGACTTCCTCGCCGTGATGAGCCACGAGCTGCGCACGCCGCTGAACGCGATCGGCGGCTACACCGACATCCTGCAGCTCGGCATCTACGGCGACGTGTCCGATCGGCAGCAGGACGCGCTCGGACGCATCATGCGCAGCCAGCAGATGCTGCTCTCGCTGATCAACGACGTCCTGAACTTCGCCAAGCTCGACGCGGGACAGGTCCAGTACCGCATGGCCAACGTGCCGGTGGACGAGATGCTCGCCAGTGCGGAGCATCTCGTCGCGCCGCAACTCGACGCGAAGCAGCTCCGCTATTCGTTCGAGCGATGCGACCCGTCGCTCGTCGCGCGCGCTGATCACGACAAGCTGATGCAGATCATGCTGAACCTGCTCTCGAACGCGATCAAGTTCACGGCCGCGGACGGGGCGATCACCGTTCGGTGCGACGCGGACGCCGGCTGGGTGCGCGTGCACGTGCGCGACACCGGGCTCGGCATTCCCGAAGACCGGCTGGAGTCGATCTTCGATCCGTTCGTCCAAGTGGACCGCGCGCTCAATCGCCCGCATGAAGGGGTGGGACTCGGCCTCTCCATCAGCCGCGATCTTGCGCACGGGATGGGCGGCTCGCTGACCGTGCGGAGCGCGCCGGGCGCAGGATCGACGTTCACGCTCAGGCTGCGGCGGGGAGAAGGAGACTAGCAAGGCGTGCGGCAAAGCACGACGCGCGCTCAGTGAATCGGCACCGCCACCATGAATCGGTGCGAGGTCTCCGTCCCGCTCCGGATGAACAGCGGCGCGCTCGGCGCGGCAATGATGCCGCCGGCCGACGCGAGCGCGGGAGAGTTCAGGATGAGTACGCCGCGCTCGTCGTCGCCACACCCCTGATTACCGCACGTGCGACGGAAGGCGTACGAGACTTCGACGTCGCGCGACGTGAAGCGGATGCCAAGGCTCTGCGACAGCTCCGCCCAGCGCTCGGCCTGCTGTCGCGTCGTGCGCGCGACATTGTTGGTCTGCCGCAGGCCGTAGCCGATCGTGTACACCTGGAGGCCGGCGTCGAGACTCACGGTGTTGCTCGAATCGGCGTTCACGGAAAACACGTGGCCGGCACCGATGCGCGCCTTGCTGTTGTGAAAGTTGAACCGGTTCTCGATCGTCCGAGCGCCTGCGGGGATGAGCGTGCCGCCGACGTCGGTGGTGTCACGAGGCAAATCGGCCCACGTGACGCTGGTGATCGGCTGAACGATCAGGTCGAGGTACACGCTGGATGGACCCACGAGGCGCGCCGCGCCGAGTCCGATGTCGTAGCCGTACGTCGTCCCCGGATCCCGCGGAATGTTCTGGAGCACGTAGTTCGGCAGCTTCGGATGTGACAGCCGGTTCGCGGTCACGAGGCCGCCCACGTGCCAACCCTCGGTGCCGACGGGCCGGACGTACCTCGAGTGCGCGCCCCAGATGCGCGTCTGGTCGAGGTTGTGATCCTCGCGCTCGTTGGTGACCGACACCTTCAGCACCGGATCCCACGTCCACCTGGTGAAGTGCACGTCGTGGGTCATGTCGGTGCGGTTGTGGATCCCCAGCAGCTCGAACGAGTGGCCCGGCGCCCATTCCTTGTGCATGCCGAGCCGGTAATCGCGCACGTTTCCTCGCTGGTCGATGCGATCGCTTCCGCCGTAGAGCAGGTCGACGCCATCGATTGCCCCCAGCTCGGCGTGCGAGACGCTCGCGCCGATCGACACACCGGCGACGCGCCGCGCGACCACGCCGCTGAAATACTGGTTGCTCGACGTGCGTTCGTTCGCCGGCCGACTGAACACCGGCCCAGCCCGATCGATGTTCTGATAGGCGGCGAGCATTGCACCTGCCCACTCGCCGCCGGCGGCGAACAGCGCGACCGGCAGGGTGCTGCCGCCGCCGCGATTTCCGCTGATGCTGTGGGTGTACGGCGCCGCGACGACCCGGGTCCCGTGCAGCCGTGTCGCCTTCGCCGGGTTGGTGAACGGGTCGGCAAGGGAGTCGTCGAGCGCGATGAACTCGCCCAGCCCCGGCCGGCGCGACGGCGCGACGTTGAACTGTTCGTCCTGGAACACCGGCACGGTCTTGGGCGTCACGAGCTGGGCCGTCACGCTCATCGCCCCGATGAAGAGCGCAAGCACGACAAGAAGGGCCAGGCGGAACGCCAGCTTGAGCGTGGTGAGTGGGCGCTGCATCGTGGGTCACTCGCGGCATGAGGAAGAGAACATCCGGCCCAACCTCGTAACGACGCGCACGGTCACCGGCACTTACCGCCACCCGGCACAGATTGGATATTGCGCGGCGCTCACGCGACCCGGAGATCCGTGCTCACCCTGATCGGCATCCTCATCGTCGTCGCCGGATTCGCGGCGCGGCTGAATCCCCTGCTCGTCGTCATGGTGGCGGGGCTCGCGACGGGGCTGGCCAGCGGGCTCGGACCGATCGAAGTGGTGGCGGCGTTCGGCAAGGCGTTCACCGAGAGCCGGTACGTCGCCATCGTGTGGCTGGTGCTGCCGGTGATCGGCCTGCTCGAGCGTGC
>JBBQDE010000192.1:0-5887 GCA_038319425.1 Gemmatimonadales bacterium | reverse complement strand
GGATCGGCCTCGCCCGAGCGCGTGAGCGGTCGCGCGTTGACGGCGATCCAGATGGGCGCGTTGTCGTCGGCCCGACGCACGCCCAGGACCACCTCGGCCTGGGGACGCCGCGTGTGCAGCGCGACGAGCACCGGATGCGCCTCGCGCGGCATGTCGCCGCCATCCTCGTCCACCATGCGCCAGGGCCAGTCGAGCAGCCGGCGGCCGATGAACTGTCCGGCGCGCACGCCGAGGATTCGCTCGCCGCTCGGGTTGAGCATCTCGACGACCCCGCTCGCCGACACGATGGCGATCCCCTCGCGCAGCACGTCCACCACGGCGTGGTACTGCGCTTCGGCGTGGCGCGCGCGCTCCTCCTCGATGCGCTGGGCGCTCACATCGCGGAAGATGGCGCGCATCGCCACCGGCTCACCATCCACGATGCGGCAGTCGGCCTCGCCCGCGACGGTGACGCGGCGTCCGTCCTTCGCCACGAACCGGAGCTCGATGTTCCGGGAGTGAGCGGGTGCCGCGCCCTCGAGCACGGGGTCGAGCTGCCGGAGCCCTTCGTCGCGCGTCTCGGGCGCGAGGAGATCCTGGATCGTGAGCCCGGCCAGCAGGTCGGCCTCGTCGTAGCCGAGGGTGCGCCGCCAGGTCTCGTTCACGAACAACAGGCGCCCCTGCATGTCGGCGCTCTGGATCAGGTAGCGCGCCTTCTTCAGGAAGTCGCGCAGGTGGCGCTCGCCCTGCTCGGCGGGGGTCGACTCTGTGGCAGGCATGCGCGGCATTATGACTCAGTGACGAGCGAGTCGGGGTGGACGGCACCTTCCGACTCCTCGTTCAGGCCGGTCTGGCGAGGCGGAAGATGAGAGACAGCAGGAGAGCCATCGAGCCTGGCGACGGGAGCGGTGAGCAATGGGCAATGAGGAGCATGCCACGCACCGCTCACTGCTCACCGCTCGCCGCTGCACGCTCCTGGCTCTCTTCCTGTACCGAGTCGCCACTCCGTTCCCGGCATTACGGCGCCCCGCTCACCCGTACCTCGAGCCATACCGCGGTACATCCCGGCCGCGAGGCGACGCCGACCGTGCCGCCGTGCGCGTCGGCGACCATGCGCACGAAGGCGAGGCCCACGCCGATGCCGCCCACCCGCCGGCGGCCGAAGGCCTCGCGGCAGTCGAAGGGCTGGAACAGGCCTTCCATCACACCGGGCTCGATCCCGGGGCCACAGTCCTCGACCGTGAAGCGCACGACGCCGCGCGCGTCGTCATCCGTCGTGGTCAGCGTGACGACAGTGCCCGGGGGGCCGAAGGTGACAGCGTTCTGGACGAGATGGGTGATGGCGCGCGCAATTCGCTCGCGGTCGCACCTGATGCTGCTGCGTGCGTCGAGCTTGAGCAGCACGTCCACGCCGGTCTGCTCGCGGGCCGAGTGGGCGCCGTCCACGCCGCGCGCAACGACGTCGCCCGGGTCGGTCGCCGTGCGGTTGAGGACGAGCCGGCCGTCCGAGGCCGCCTCGAGGTCGAGACAGTCCTCGACGATGCGAAGCAGGCGCTGGGTGTTGCGATGCGCGAGGTCGATCAGCAGTGCATTGCGCGCCACGTCGTTCCCGTTCGACGTGGCCGCGGCGCGCGACATCATCTCCAGGGCACCGAAGGCCGCGGTGAGCGGGGTGCGCAGCTCGTGCGCCACCATCGACGCGAATGCGCCGCGGCGAACCCCGTCGTTGTCGCCCGGTGTCGCGATCATCGGAGCTTCCTCACGGTTGCCTTCGCACCCGGGCGACGCGCGGACGCGCGGCGCTTCAGCACACGTTCGATCTGGAGATCCACCGCTTCCTCGTCGACGATCGGCAGCTCCTCGCCGGTGGGAAGCACGAACTTGAGGCGAACGCGCCGGTCGCGTGCGTAGTCCACCACCGTGGTGCCGGTGGTGGCGCGATTGCGTTTGCCGAACTGCCGCACCAGCATGCGTTCGTCCGTTACGCCACTGTCGGCAAGGATGTCGCGAACGGTCGTTGCGCGTCGTCCCGAGAGCATGCGGTTGTCGTCGTCGGAGCCGCGCGGGTCGGCGTAGCCCTCGATCACCAGCGAGAGCTCGGGATGTGCCTTGAGCGCACCGGCCACGCCGTTCAGCAGCGCCGCGCTCGGCATGCCCACCACGTCGGATCTGACGGCGAAGTGCACCTGCCGCAGGCGGACCCGATCGTCCGTCTGCAGCGTGGCAATCGCGGACTGTTCGCGCGCCGCGCCCTGGGCCGCGACGTCGGCTTCGCCAAGGAGCGCGACGGCGCGCGCGATGTGCTGGACGGCTTGACATGCGAGTGGTGACACCGACGTCTCCGATACGAGGGACGGCAGGACGACCGCCGAGCGACTGAAGTCGTGCGTCGCACCGGCGAGCATCACGCCCGGCGTCGACCGCCCGAGCGGCAACGCGGTGGCGCGCACGAGCTCGATCTCCGCTTCGGCAAGCGATGCGGCATCGGCCACCAACTCCGGCTTTGACGCCAGTCGACCTACTTCGGCCCAGTTGTCCGGGCTCAGGCGGTCCGCGCCGACGGCGAGCGCACTCCGAACACCAGGCGTGGCGCCTTCCTGCGCATAGGGCGCCATCAGCTTCCGTGCTTCGGCCAACGCGTCGTCCGCTTCGTGCGCCTGTGGGTTGAGGACGTACGCTTCGTGCGCGAACGCGAGCCACGCGCCGGCGCGCGCGAGCGCGACGCTCCGCGCGGGCAGGTCGGCGCCGTCATTCCGCAGCAATGACACGCGATGCGCCTCGATCGCGTCGATGACGGCGAGGTCGGCGCTGCGCGATTCATTGGTGGCGCGTGCGGCGACGGGCGCGAGCGCGCCCGGTACCGAGTGCTGCGGCGCGCAGGCCGCGCTCGCGAGCGATGCCACGACGATGAGAGCACGACGGATGCGATGAGGCATGAGGGACGCAGCCTTGAGCGGTGTGTGCATGTCAGCGTTCCGAGGCGATGCGGTCGCGCCAGAAGGCAGCGGGACCGCCGATGAGACCTTCCGTGAAGCGAACGCCAACCGTGGCGAAGAGACCGCTGGCGCCATTCGCGGCGAAGTCGCGGTCGAGCAGCGCGCCCATGCGGTAGCCGCCTTCGAGCTCGATGCGCGGACCGACGCGCAGCGCCAGCGATGGCGCGACGCTCCACGGCGCCGTGCCACTGGCCTGCTCGAGCAGCATCCGTCCGTCCACGCGAAGGCGAACGATTCCGTCGCGCTTCAGCGCCTGCTCAGCGCGGGCGCCGAGGTACTGCGAGCGAATGCCGAGCGGCGTGCCGGTGGGCGACAGGAGCTGATCATTGGCCGACCAGCGCACCGCGTAGCGCGTCGCGATCTCGGTGAGGGTCGTCGCCGCCCAGATGGCATCGGCGGCGCCGAGCAGGCGCGTGTCCTCGCCGGTGCCGCCCAGCACCGTGCTCGCGCCGGCGGCGCCGCCCAGCGGGTTCACGGTGCGGCGCCACTCCAGCTTGCCCAGCACGTTGAAGCGGTCGCCGCCAACGGGGCGTAGCGCCATGCCGAGAAGCGAACGATCCTGGCGGCTGTCCTGGCCGGCGAGGCCCGCCATGGTCACGGTGTAATGCGCCCAGTCGTGCAGCGTGAGGAGTGCAGCACCAGCGCCCAGCGGCGCATCGCCGCTGAGCGTGAAGCGGCTGCCACGACGGCCGTCGCCGTTGCGGGCCTCACCGTGCAGCGCGAAGCGCGAGTGATCGCTCGTGGGCAGCCATTCCAGTCCGCCGCCCACCGACCAGCGATCGCCTTCCGTGCGCGCGAACGGCAGCGCGCGTACCGGATCCACCAGCGACGCGCGGCTCAGGCCGACGCGACGCTCGTACAGTGTGTTCACCGCCCAGCCGCCGCCCACGGCGAGACGCTGGTTCCAGCCGAGCACCGCGGCGTGCGACGCGCGCGTGGAGCCGGCGCGCTCGACACCGCCCCACGCCTCGCCGCCGAACAGCGTCGAGGTGCGGAGGTTCACCGACGTGACCGCGTAGCGCGTGGACGCGCCGGCGCTGCTGTCGGGCATGGCGGCGACGCGATGCGTCGCCTCGAGCTTCAGGCCGTCGGTGAGTCGGTACGCAACACCGACGCCCATCTGGTCGGGGCGCGCAATCACGGTCGGCGTGGCGATCGCCGGCGTGACCTGCGGGTTGAGGGCGTGGGTCCCCTCGATCCAGGCGTCCACGCGACTGGCCACGGCGACGGTGG
The DNA here is from genome assembly GCA_038319425.1 of Gemmatimonadales bacterium. Lineage (GTDB taxonomy): Bacteria > Gemmatimonadota > Gemmatimonadetes > Gemmatimonadales > Gemmatimonadaceae > AG11. The sequence goes on along the minus strand of JBBQDE010000192.1, from coordinate 1,679 downwards.
TCTTGCCGGTCAGCGCCGACGACGCGGCGCCGCCGATGCCCTGCACGTCGGTGGAGAGTCCGAGCTCCTGGGTCACGGCGCGGCCGCCGACCAGCGTCTTCGCGCTGCCGGTGGTGGTCTGGCGGTCGATGCCGTACTGCGTGAAGTGCTGGCGATCGTGCGCGAGCTGGAGCCGCGTCGTCTCGCTGAGCTTCAGCGCGCCGTCGAGGTGCAGTTCGCTCAGGCCGGCGCCGAGGCGCGGGTCAAGGGTGCCGGTCATGCCGTCGTCCACGCGCATGAAGTGCGCGCCGAACGACGCGCGCTCGTTCGGCAGCGCCCAGCGCAGGCTCGCGCGCGCCGCGCTGCCCGACGAATCACCCGACGTCGTGTGCAGCAGCTCGCCGCCGAGAGTAAGCGCGCCGGTGTGGAAGCGCACGTCGGCGCCGACGATGTCGGTGGAGCCGAGCGGCGTGGCGCTGGCACCCGCCGCGCCGCCGTCGCGCACGCCCGTGACCGCGACGAGCAGCGTATCGGCGTCGCGCAGGCGCAGCGCACTACCTACGTTCGCCTCGACTCGGCCACCGCCGACGAAGTGCTGCGGCCCGCCCGACGTGCGCTCCAGCGCCGCCACGATGAACACGGGGTTGCCGTAGGGATCGTCCGCCGGCAGCGGGCGGCGAAGCAGGATGGCGCCCGTCTCGTAGTCGATCTCGTAGTCGGAGAACCGCGTAAGCGTCTCGCGCGAAATGACGCGCGACGCGTTGTCGCGGGCGCGCACTTCCACGGTAATGCGGTCGGTGCCCGGGCGCGTGCCCGGCCCGAACACGTACGGGCCCGAGCCGCCGTCGCCGCGCAGCTGCTGCTGCTCCAGCGCCTGGCGCGTCATGCTGCCGAAGCCGCGGAAGGTCAGCCCGCCCGCGCTCAGGCGCGCGCTCACACCCGAGAGCGAGCGCTGGTAGCCGGCGAGCAGCGCGTCGTCGTTCACCGCGGGCTTCACGATCACGTCGCCGAGCTCCACCCAGTCGAGCCCGTGCTCGAGGCGCGCCGAGAAGCGCTGGGTCGCGCCCGAGAGCACGCGGCGCTCGCTGCCGTCGCCGTAGGTGGCGTAGCGCGCCTCGTCGAGCGGGTCGAAGCCGCGGCCGAAGAAATCGTTCTCGCCGCCGCGGCGCGAATCGTAGCTCAGGCTCACCGAGGTCTCATGCCCCACCGCGCCGCGGGCCGTCACGGCACCGAAGTTCGCCGTCGCCGCACCGGCGCCCACCTGACCCGCGCCGACGATCGTGAGCGGGCGCAGCGTAGGCAGCACGCGCAGCCCTCGGCGCACGACCACCTTCTCGCCGGCGCGCACGGTGAGGCGGCCAATGCCCACCGTGTGGCCGGCGCGCAGTGACACCATCACGATCCCGTTCGCGTCGGCTCGGCGCTGCTGGCCGAGCGAACCGGCGTCGCTGTCCGTGCCGTCGAGCTTCGCGCCATCGACTTCCACGGTGAGGTCCGGCTTCGTCGCGACCGGAACCGTCCACTCGTCCACCACTCGTACGCGCACCACGGTGGTCGACTCGGCATCCACGCGCAGCACGAGCGGCGACGCGGAGTCGGCGTCGACGAGCTGGATCGCGGTGGGCAGACCGGAGCGGTGGACGGTCACGCTGTCCCACCGCTCGTTCTTCCACGAGTTCACGATCTTCGCGCGCAGGCGG
>JBBQDE010000191.1:0-5915 GCA_038319425.1 Gemmatimonadales bacterium | reverse complement strand
GAAGATGGCGCGAGCGGGATGACCGATGCCTCCACGCGCGCTCGCGCAGCCGTGGAGGAGCTGTACCGCACGGAGTCGCGCCGGGTGCTCGCGACGCTGATCCGCCTCCTCGGCGATTTCGACCTCGCCGAGGAGGCATTTGCACGACGCGTTCGCCACAGCTTTGGAGCGGTGGCCATCGGACCACGATTGGCGGGCTCACGACCGAGGAGATCGCCCACAGCTTTCTCGTGCCGGCTCCCACGCTCGCGCAACGCATCGTGCGAGCGAAGTCGAAGATCCGGGACGCGCAGATTCCGTACGAGGTACCCGAACAGTCGGAGCTCGCCGAGCGACTCGATGCGGTGCTCGCGGTGCTCTATCTCATCTTCAATGAAGGATACCTGGCTACGTTCGGCGATTCCGTCACTCGCGCCGACCTGTGCGCGGAAGCGATCCGCCTGACGCGTCTGCTCGTGGAGCTGCTGCCGGAGCCGGAGGCCGAGGGGCTGCTCGCGCTCATGCTGCTGCACGATTCCCGCCGGCCGGCTCGGCTGTCCGATGGCGGAGAGCTCGTGCTGTTGGAGGATCAGGATCGAACGCTGTGGGATCGCGGGGAGATCGCCGAAGGATGCGAGCGGACCGAACGCGCGCTCCGCTCGCACCGGTTCGGTCCGTACACGCTGCAGGCGGCGATCAGCGCGGTGCACGCCGAAGCGTCGCGGCCAGCGGACACGGACTGGCGGCAGATCGTGGGTCTGTACGACGTGCTGCTCCGTGTGCAGCCGTCACCCGTGGTGGAGCTCAACCGCGCCGCGGCGGTGGCGATGAGCGAGGGCCCCGCACGGGGACTCGCGCTCATCGATGCGCTGTTCGACCGCGGCGAGCTCGAGACGTATCAGCTGGCCCACGCCGCACGCGCCGACCTGTTGCGCCGGCTCGGCCGCGCGCGCGACGCACGCGACGCCTATCGCCGCGCGCTCGCGCTGTGCACCCAGGAGCCGCAGCGCCGCTTCCTCGTGCGGCGCCTGGCCGAGCTGGGCGGCTAGAACCCTTCGTCGCGGGCCCCGTCGGGGGGACCGTCGGCCGATTCGCCGGCCGGCGACGGCTTCGCCCCCAGCAGCGCATCGCCGTGCACCTTCAGCGGCGCTTCCTGCACCAGCGCGTCGGGATCGGCGTTGCGGTCGGTGAGCGCGTTCGAGACGGCGTCCTTGGGCTGCTCGGATGGATAGTTCGGATCCTTCATGGCCCGGCTCCGGTGATGGGTGGTTCGATTCTCCACTTCAAGTTCGGGGCCGCGTTGATAGAGCGTTGGAAAGGGCGTGAATGGGATTTTGAACTGCTCCAACATCGACGCGAATCTTCCCTGCGCGCCTGGTCGAGGCTGAGTGTCATTTCTGCCTCCTCCTTTTCGTTGCGGGGCTGACATCGGTGCACCCTGTGGTGCATTGATGCCTGGCGGGTAGCAAAAAAATGAAAGAAACCATCCCTCCGACAGCGCATAAGAGTAAAGGAGCGGTGCCAGCGTGGTCGCGGCAGCATGGCGGGCCAATTGAATCCATCAGCCACGAGGAGTCAATTCGCGTCGATGTTGGAGCAGTGGAAAATTCCGGCTAACGCTGTCGCTGACACTTTGTCGCAAGCGCCTTGTCGCAAACGCCTCAATCAGTACCGGCCAGCAAGTTGGCATTAACACGGCGTCCACTCGTCGCATCCTTTCGTGGATCGATGGAGAACCCCACCCGGACGCGATGACCATGTCCAGACCAGCCGCCCTCCTGCTCGCGCTCGTGTCGCTCCCGCTTGGCGCGCTCGCGCAGAATCCCTACCGGCACTACACCGACGCCGTGCAGGGGCGCTTCAATCGCTCGCAGCCGGTGGTGTCGTATCGCCTGAGGGTAGACTCGACGGACCTGTCCGGCTTCGCGGTGGAGATGCGCATTCGCAACGCGCCGGACACCGTCCGGCTCGCGATGGCGGCGCACCCGGAGTACGACGACCGCTACTGGCGATATCTCACCGGCCTGCGCGTCGAGATGCGCGGCACCGCGACGACGATCGTACGGGAGGACAGTGCGGTGTGGCGAGTCGTCGCTCCCGGTGGCGAGCTGACGGTCCGCTATCGCATCATGCTGCCGACGCCCGCCGAATCGCCGCGAGCGGCGTGGCGTCCCTTCCTCAGCGCCACCGGCGGCCTCGTTGGCGGCCCGTACGCGTTCCTGTATGTCGTCGGCACTACGCTCGCGCCGTCGCAGGTGTCGCTCGACCTTCCGGAATCGTGGACGGTGGCGACGGGGCTCGAGCCGACCGCCGATCCGCGGATCTACTTCGCGCCAACCGTGGATGCGCTCATGGACTCGCCGATCTTCGCCGGACACTTCCGCGACTGGCGCTTCGCGGTAGATGGCGTGCCACACCGCATCGTCTATTGGCCCGCACCGGGCGCGGCGCCGTTCGATACGCTCGCCTTCGCGCGGGGGGTGGAAGGCATCGTGCGACAGGCGGTGGCGCTGTTCGGCCGCCCGCCCTACCGCGAGTACACCTTCATCGTGCAGGACAGCGCGTACGGCGCGCTCGAGCACCGGAACTCGGTCACGATCGGCGCGCCGAGCGCGACGCTCGCGCCACACCCTGAATGGACGTTCGCCGAGCTGTCGCACGAGTACACGCACACGTGGAATCTCATGCGCATCCGTCCGGAGGAGTACGGCGGCGTGGACTTCCGAACCCAGAAGCCGGTGACCGGCCTCTGGTTCAGCGAAGGACTGACGATGCGCTACGCCGATCTCTTCCTGCGCCGGGCCGGACTGCCGGTGCAGGATTCCACGCAGGTCTCGCACCTCGAGTCGCTGCTCGGCCGCTACTTCGCCAGCCCCGGCAACGCGCGCTACTCGGCCGAGCAGATCAGCCGCGTGGCGTACAACGCGGAGCCCGGCGCGCTGGGCGACTACAGCGCCAGCGTCCATCTCGTGGGCGAGCTGCTCGGCACGGTGCTCGACCTCGTCATCCGCGACGCGACCGCCGGCGCTCGCTCGATGGACGACGTGATGCGGCTGATGCTCGAGCGCCATTCGGGCGAGCATGGCTTCTCGGGGCGCGACGTGGAGCGCGCGGTCACCGACGTGTGCAGTTGCAACGTGCACGCGCTGTTCGAGTCGAACGTTCGCGGCGCCGCTCCGATCGCGTTCGACCGCTGGCTGAGCCTCGCCGGCCTTCGGACCGTCGTGTCGTGGACGCCATCGCTCGATCGTGGCGGATCACCCGCCGTGGACATGCGCGTGCGCGCGTGGCTCCCACCTGAGGGAGGGCGCTTGCGGATGCTCGTGTTGAATCCGGCGAGCGCATGGGGTCGCGCCGGCCTGCACACCAACGACCAGCTGGTGTCGATCAACGGCAGGGCGATGGCGACGTGGCCGGAGCTGCGCACGCTGCTCACCAGCGCGCACATCGGCGACACACTGCGATTCGAGGTCGCGCGGCCCACGGGTGCCTATCGCACGAACGTCGTGATCAGCGGCTACGATCGGCCGGTCGTCCGAATCGAGGAGATCGCGACCGCGACGGCGCGTCAGCGTGGAGTGCGGACGGGGTGGTTGGCGCGAGGTCGTCCTTGAGGCGTCAGGCGACGGCGTTGACCGGATTTCAACTGCTCCGACATCGACGCGAAGTGACCCCTCTTGGCTGACGGATTCCCAATGGCCCGCCATGCTGCCACGACCACGCTGGCGCCGCTCCTTTACTCTCATGCGCCGTCGGATGGGTGGTTTCTTGGTGTTTTGTTGCATGACCGGCATCAATGCACCACAGGGTGCGCCGATGGCAGCCCCGCACAGAAAAAGCGAAGACATGGAAAACCGTGAGTCTCGACCACGCGCGCAGGGAAGATTCGCGTCGATGTTGGAACAGTTCAAAATCCCATTTACGCCGTTCCCACGCGCGTGAACGTGCGCTGAGCGCTACGGCGACGCCGCCGCCGCGGTCACGCGCCAGATCGTGTTGCCCACGTCGTCGGCGACGAGCAGCGCGCCGCGTCGATCGATCGCCACGCCAACCGGCCGGCCCTGCGCGTCGCCCCGCTCGCTGAGAAAGTTCGTCAGCACGTCGAGCGGCTCGCCGGCCGGGCGACCATTCGTGAACGGGACGAAGATCACCTTGTAGCCGCTGGGCGGCTTGCGGTTCCACGAGCCATGCTGGCCCACGAACATGCCGTTGTTGAACGGCGCGGGCAGTGCGGCCGACCGCGCGTACGCGAGACCGAGCGAGGCGGTGTGCGGCCCCAGCGCGTAGTCGGGCGTGATCGCGGCGGCGACGAGATCCAGCCGCGGATCGACGCGCGTGTCGAGCTGCTGGCCGAAGTAGCTGTACGGCCAGCCGTAGAATCCGCCGTCATGCACCGCGGTCATGTAGTCGGGCACGATGTCGCTCCCCAGCTCGTCACGCTCGTTCACGGCCACCCAGAGCGCGCCCGTCTCCGGCACCCACGCCATGCCGACCGGATTGCGCAGGCCGGACGCGAAGATGCGGTGGGCACCCGTCGCCGCGTTCACCTGCCAGATCGCGGCGCGTCCCTCTTCCTGCTCGATCCCGTTCTCCGCCACGTTGCTGTTGGACCCCACCGCGACGTAGAGCATCGACCCGTCAGCGCTGGCGACAAGGTTCTTGGTCCAGTGGTGATTGATCGTGCCGGCGGGCAGCGCCACCACCGTCACGCCGGGCTCGGCCATGCGAGTCGCGCCCGGCGAATACGGAAAGCGCACCACGGCATCGCTGTTGGCCACGTAGAGCGTGCGCCCGACGAGCGCCATCCCGAACGGCGAATTCAAGCTGTCGAGGAGCACCGTCCGCATCTCGGCGACGCCGTCGCCGTCGGCATCGCGGAGCAGCGTGATGCGATTCGCCGAGGGCACCGCGCCGCCCGCCTTTTTCTGGAAGCGCTTGAAGAAATATCCCTTGATTCCTCTGTTGTCGTCGGGCTTGGGGGGCGCGTTCGTCTCGGCCACGAGCACGTCCCCATTCGGCAGGACGTAGAGCCAGCGGGGATGATCGAGACCGCTCGCGAACGCGTTCACGCGCAGCGACGGTGCGGCGACCGGCGCGGCGCCGGGTGGCCAGCCGATGGCGGTCGCGACGCTGAGCACCGGGATGAGGGAGGGCGCCGGCGGCGTGAGGATCGGATGCGGGCCGGTGCCGGCCGACACGGGCAGCGACGCCGGCGCGCCGCAGCCGGCCAGCGCGGCCAGGCACAGCGCGGCGCCGAGGCGGCAACGGTCAATCGTGAGGAACGACATGATTCTCGAGTCGAGACGGTGGAGGTGATGCTTTCCCCACCGTCACGAAGCAAGAATCAGGTCACACCGCGGAGCGCCGCTCCTCGATGCGCCGCACCGCCTCCACCGCCAAGCTGCGGAGGGTGGCCATCTCCTCCGCCGAGAAGGTGCGCTCCTCGAGGCCGACCACGCACAGATTGCCGAGCACGAAGCCGCGCGAGGAGATGAGCGGCACGCCGGCGTAGCAGCGGACGCCATCCTGGGTGACGAGCGGATTGGTCCGGTGCTCGGGATGCGTCGACGCGCTCTCCACGACGAACGCGCCGCGGGTACGCACCGATGTCGCGCAGAACGACCACTCCACCGGATGCCCGCGCGTCTCGCCGAGCCAGAGTCCGTCCAATCCATGCGATGCCGCCACGTGCAGCGCCTCGTCGAGCACCACGCTCACCAGCGAGACGGGCAGGGCGAGCTGCGACGCGGCGCGCGCTGCCACGTCGGCGAGGATGGGATCGACGTCGGGCGACAGCAGGCCCAGGTCGGCGATCTCCTGAAGCCGCGCCGCATCATGAATCGGGTCGGACGCGGTCATCGGCGAGCTCCGGAATTCGCTGCGGCGGATCTCGCCATGAGCTGGGTGTGGGTGCGAATGCGAATGCCGATGCTCCG
>JBBQDE010000190.1:0-5922 GCA_038319425.1 Gemmatimonadales bacterium | reverse complement strand
GTGCGCTGCCGAAGCACGGAGCCGGGAAAGCGCCGGGTACCCCGCTCGCTGGCGACGAGCAGCATCGCTTCGATCCCCGCCGTCTGCGGCGTGAGCTGTCGCGTGCCGCCCAGCAGGTAGAGGCTGGCCACGACGACTTCGTTCGCCGTGTTGCGCCGGAGGATCACCGGAATGCCGTCGACCTCGAACTTCGTCGTGACGGCCGTGTCGGGAGCGAGCCCGAGACGTGGCGACAGTGGCGACGACAGCGGCGCGCGCGTGACCCCATGTTCACCTGCGCCCATCATGCCGAGGAGCAGCAGCGCGGCCGTCTTCATGGCGTTCCTCCCGCCGTCAACTCCGATTCCGTCAGCTTGAGCGTGCGGCGCGTCTCCGGAGAGAGCAGCACGCCCGTCACGCGCGGCTTGCCGAGGATGTATTTCGACGCATAGCGGCGCAGGTCGTCCGGTGTCTGCTTCGCCATCGCGTCGTTGTACCCGTAGAAGTATTCCATGCCGGTCACGGCCCACCAGAACCCGAGCTGGTGCGCGAAACCCGACGCGCGTTCGAGGCTCTCCATCGTCTCCACGATGCGCTTCTGCTTCACGCTGTTCACGGCGTCGGCCGTGATGTACCCCGGCTTCACGACCTCGAGCAACTCGCGATCGAGCATGGCGATGGCTTCGCGCATCCGTCCCGGGTTCACCGCGCCGCCGATCGTGATGGGGCCCACCTGGTTGAGCGTGTAGTAGTTCACGCTCATCGACTGCCACAGCCCGCTGTCCACCAGCTTTCGCTGGAAGCGCGAGCCGGGTTGGTTCAGCACGTCGGAGAATACGTCCGCCGCGTAGGTGGCCGGGATGTCGGCATGCGCCCCCGGCCCCTGCCACTGCAGCAGGACGACGACGGCATTCACTGGCTGTTCGACGATCACCGATGTGTTGCCGACCAGGGCCGGCACCGGCGGAATCGGGTCGGTGGCGAACGGATCCGCCGCACGGGGCCAATCGCCGAGCAGCCGCCGCGCCGCCGCGAAGACGGAATCAGCGGTCACGTCACCCGTGACGATGAGCGCCGTGTTGTTCGGCACGTAGTACTTGCGCTGGATGACGCGCATCTGCTCCGGTGTCGTCTTCAGGATCACCGCCCGCTCGCCAAGCGGATTCTTGCGGCTCCACGCGCTTCCCCAGAGCGATCGCCCCATCGCGGTGGTGAGCGCGTAGAAGGGATCCGACTCGTTCCGGTCGTACTCGCCGATCACCACCGCGCGCTCGCGTTCCAGCTCGTCGGAGCGGAACAGTGGTTGCCGCAGCGCAGCTGCCAGAAAGGCCATCGCCGGCATCGTGCTGTCGGACGGCACGGTCAGGTAATAGTTCACGCGCTCTTCCTGCGTGGTGCCGTTGAACACCGCGCCCAGCTCGGACGCGCGCGCCACGAACTGCTCCGGCTGCGGATAGGTCGCGTTCGACTTGAAGAACATGTGCTCGTAGAGGTGGGACAGTCCCTCGTACGTCGGCGATTGCGTGAACGACCCGTTTCGGGCATTCACCTCGATCGTCGCGATCGGGACGCCATGGTTCTCCACCACGATGACCTCGAGCCCGTTCGGCAGCGTGTCGCGCTTGATCCGGCGCTCCAGCTCCGCTCGCTGCGCGCCGAGCGGAAGCGCGAACAGCGACAGAAGCACGGCGATAGCCGCCAGCGTCGTGCGTTGGAGTGACCGACGCGGTAGCGATTGCACGGCTCTCATGATTTCTTTCCCTGACCCATGGCTAAGATTCCCTCTCCGTCGTCCGCGCCGCCGATCGATCGCGAGGCGCTCGATCGTGTCGCGGCCGACCTCCACGGCCCCAAGCTTCGCCGACATGTTCCGCTCGAACCGTACACGACCTTCAAGATCGGCGGACCCGCCGACCTTCTCTACGAAGCCGACACCGCCGACGCATTGGCGAATGCCATCCTAACCGCGCGGCGGGCCGAGGTTCCGTACTTCGTGCTCGGGCTCGGCGCCAACGTGCTGGTCTCCGACAAGGGCGTGCGCGGGCTGGTGATCCGTAATGTGGCGACCCACACCGTGTTTCACGATGACGGTCGCGTGTGGGTTGAGAGTGGTGCGGTGATGTCCCAACTGATTCCCGAAGCGGTGCGGCGCGGCTGGTCCGGCCTCGAGCACTACGTCGGGATTCCGAGCACCGTCGGGGGCGCCATCTGGCAGAACCTCCACTTCCTCTCTCCGGCGCCGGAGCGGGAGCGGACGATGTTCATCGCGGAGGTCTTCGAATCGGCCGATATCCTGTCGGAGGAGAACGAGCGGAAGACGGTCGACAGGGAATACGTCGGCTTCGGGTACGACGATACCGTATTCCACCACCGCCGGGATATCGCCCTCGCGGCGACGTTCCAATTGGAGAAGAAGGACCCGGCGATCATGCACAAGATCATGCAGGAGAACCTAAGCTGGCGCGGCAGCCGCCATCCGTGGCTCGAGTGGCACCCCAGCGCCGGCTCGATCTTCAAGAAAATAGAGGGCGTCGGCGCCGGTCGTCTGGTCGATGCCTGCGGGCTCAAGGGCTATCGCATCGGCGACGCGCAGATCTCCCACATCCACGCCAACATCATGGTCAACCTCGGCGACGCCACGAGCGCCGACGTGATCGCCCTGGTGAAGCACGCGCAGCGGATGGTGAAGGAGAGCGCCGGGCACGACCTGGAGCCCGAGATCAATTTTGTCGGGGAGTTCTAGCGCGCTCAGCTCACCGGCGGTGTGCGGTCGTCCGGCGGCACGAAGTTGGACAGGAAGAGACGCTCCTGTGGGGTGAGACTGCCGATCCCCGTGGCGCTGATCTTGTCCAGGATGCGATCCACCTCGTCCTTGTTCACCGCATGCACGCCGGCGCGATTCACGTTGCGCCAGTTGCCCAGCACGGCGTCCTTGGCCGGTGGTGGCGCCGTGGCGACCTGACGGAATTTCCGTGCGCCCGCGGTGCGCTCCAGCCACAGCAGATACAGAAAGGCGCCGAGGAAGCCGCCGAGGTGGGCAAAGTGCGCCACCCCTGAACCGATGCCGAGCAGGGAGACCAGCGTGTAGATCAGGACGAGCCAGCGCACTTCCACCGGGATCACACCCCAGATGAAGATCTGGTCGCGCGGCCAGTAGCGCGCGTAGGCGAGCAGCACGCCGTAGATGGCGCCCGACGCGCCGATGATCGGCACGCCGGGATTGTAGAACGAGAGCAGGCCACCCGTGATGCCACTGATCATGTAGAGCGCGAAGAACCGCTCCGAGCCGATGCGCTGCTCCACCCGGGGCCCGAAGAAATAGAGCCCCAGCATGTTGAACAAGATGTGGGTGAACCCGCCGTGCAGGAACATGTAGGTCACGAGCGTCCACGGCCGGGCGAGCAGCGCGGCGGGCACGAATATCAGCGCGGACTCCACACCGGGCACGGTTTGCTGCACGAAGAAGATCAGCACGTTCGCGATCAGAAATCGCTGCACCCACGGCGTCACGGTCGTTCCTCCATCAGGAATTGCATCAGGATACCGCGGCCCGCTCGAGCGCTTCGAGCGCGGCCGTCTCCTGTTCCCACGTCGCGAGCGCCTTGTCGAGCCTGGCGCGAAGTGTGTCCAGGCGGGCACCCAGCTTGTGCGCCTGTTCTACACCGCCGGGCTTCGTATAGAGCTCCGGCTCGTCCAGCGTCGCGGTGAGCGTCGTGATCTCCCCATCGATCTCCGACACCTTGCGCTCGGCCTCGGCCGCGCGCTCGCGAGCCTGCCGCAACGACTTGCGCTGCGCGTCAGTGCTGCTCGTCGCGCGATCCTGCTTCGACGCCGTCCGCTTCTTCTCCCCTACTCGGCGCAGGGCGACCTCCTCCGCCGCGCGCACGGACGCAGCGTGCGCCCGCTCCTCGCTCGCCACCTCCCACTCGGCAAAGGTGCCGTCGAAGGTCGTGATGTGGCGGTCGTGCAGGACCCACACCTTGCTCGCCAGTGCGCGCAGCATGGCGCGGTCGTGGCTCACGAGGATCACCGTCCCTTCGTAGGTCTCGATCGCATCCTCGAGCACCTCGATCGTCTCCACGTCGAGGTGGTTCGTTGGCTCGTCGAGCACCAGCAGATTGGCCCGTGTCAGCATCAGCATCGCCAGCGCGACACGAGCCCGCTCGCCCCCCGACAGCGTCTCGGATCGGCGCTGCACCTCGTCACCCGAGAACCCGAACCGGCCCAGGTGACCCTGCACCATGCGGCGCTCCCACTGGGGACGCAGGTCACTGATCGCCTGGTAGAGCGTCTTGTCCAGCGGCACCTGGCCGAGCTGCTGGTCGTAGTAGGCCACGCGAATCGAGTTGCCGACACGGAGCTCGCCACCGTCTGCTGGCCGCTCGCCGACGAGGGTCTTCAGCAACGTGGACTTGCCGGCACCATTCGGCCCGATGATGCCGAGCCGGTCGCCGCGCATGATGCGTCCGTCGAATCGGTCGATCAGCACGCGGCTCTCCACGGCGATCCGCAGCTTCTCCGCCACCGCCACCTGATCGCCTCCGCGCTCGGCGATCTCGAGCCGCAGCGCCATCGTTCCGTCCTCGCCCACCGGAGCGCCGAGCCGCGGCATGCGCGCGAGCAGCTTGCGGCGACCCTTCGCCTGCTTCGTGTTCACGCCGGCGAGATTGCGCGCAATGTAGTCCGTCTGCGCAGCGATCACCTTCTGCTGCTTGTCGAACGCGCGCTGCTGCGCCAGCCGTCGCTCCTGCCGCTGCGCGACGAATGCTTCGTAGTGCCCCGCATACGGCGTCGCCGTGTCTCCCTCGAAGTGCAGCACGTGGTCGACCACCGCGGCCAGGAAGGCGCGATCGTGGCTGACGAGGATCACGGTTCGATCGGTTTCGCGGAGATACTGCTCCAACCACGCCGTCGTCTCCAGGTCGAGATGGTTCGTCGGCTCGTCGAGGAGCAGGATATCGGACGGTGCGACGAGCTGTCGGGCGAGACCGACGCGACCGCGCTCGCCGCCGCTCAGCGTCTCGAGCATCTGGGTGCGCGCCTTCGTGGCGTCGAATGCAAGTCCCTGGAGCACGGCATCGACTCGCGGCGCGATCGTGTAGCCACCCTCGCGCTCGAATCGTTCGAGGTCGCGACCGTATCGCGTCAGCGCCGCTTCGTCGTGCGTCGTCGCGAGCCCCTCCGCCTGCTCGGCGAGTGACTGTTCCAGCGCGAGCAGTTCTGCGAACGGGCCCGCCGCAGCCTCCCACACTGTCGTGGCGGCGCCGTAGTCGCGATGCTGTCCCAGCAGGGACACCGAGAGTCCCGACTGCCGGGCCACTTGTCCCCGCGTCGGTGCGAGGTCGCCCGTCATGAGCTTGAACAGTGTGGTCTTGCCGGTTCCGTTTCGGCCCACGACGCCCCAGCGCTCCCCGGCGGCGACGGTGAAGGTGATATCCCGGAACAGGTTGGACGCGCCGAAATCGACCGCAGCCCCACTCACGGCGATCTGCGTCATGCGCGCGCTCCGGCGCTCGTCTCGCGCGTCATGGTGCGAGCCAGCTTTTCCATGTGGCCTCCGCCGCGCCGATGGTCAGGGCATTGCCGCGACGCACCAGCGGCATCGTGAGCAGCAGGGGCTCGTCCACCAGGATCTCCATCCATCGCTCGTCGCCGTAGCGCGCCGTCCGGAGCCCGAGCTCCATGTAGCGACGGGAGCTCTCGTCGATCAGCGCTTGCATGCCGAATTTCTGCGCGAAACGCGTGAGCTCGCCGCGCGAGGCCGCGCGCTCCTGAAGATCCACGAAATGGGTCCGCGTCCGACGCTCGGCAAAGAAGCGCAACGCCTTGCGCGTTTCCGCGCTTTTCTTCACTCCGAAGATCTGAACGTCCATGCGTGCGAGGTTGATATACTAGAAAGGCGCGGACGGGCCGCGCCCTCGATACCTTCGTTTGTCGTGAGCC
>JBBQDE010000189.1:0-5954 GCA_038319425.1 Gemmatimonadales bacterium | reverse complement strand
GGCTGCGGAGCTCGTCGCCGCGGCGAGACGCACCGAGCTGCCGCTCGTGGAGGGCGAGCTGCGCGATTCGTACGGCTACACCTGGACACTCCAGGGCACGCTGGCCGCGCGCGCGGCGCAGAAGCGGCGGAACGCGCGCATCGAACGGCTGTTCGTTCGCGATGTTGAACCGTGGATCGCGCAGCTTCCCGCTGGCGCGACGGACCGGACGCGCGCCCTGTTGCACGCGGCGTGGCGCTCACTGCTGCTCGCGCACCCGCACGACACCCTTTGTGGCACCTCGATCGACGAAGTCGAGGCGGCGATGGAATTCCGGCTCGCCTCGGCGGAGGAGCAGGCGACCGGACTGCGCGACGACGCGTTGCAGGCGCGTATCGGCCACGACCGCGAGCGCGCTCGCGAAGCCGGCGCGTCGTGGCGACCCGTCGTCGTCCTGCGCAACCCCGTCGCGCGCGCGCGCGGCGGCGTCGCCGAGCTCACGTTGATGGCGACGATTGCCGACGTGGCGGTCGGCCCGGGTTCGGCGGCGCGACAGGGGGTTGCGAAGCGCATCCCTCCGTGGCGCGTGGACGGCGTGCCGCTTCAGCTGCTCTCCCGCCGTGAGCGCGTTGCCCTCACCGAATCGCCGCGTGCCTACCCCGACGCGGACCGGGTCGTCCAGGTGCGGGCGCTGGGATGGGTCCACCGCCTGCCGGGCTACGGCATCGCCACACGGGCGCAGCGAAAGGGATCAGCTGATGCGCCACCAAATCCGGTCACGGCGAGCGGCGGTCGGCTCGATAACGGGCTGCTGCGGGTCGAGGTCGATGGACAGGGCAGGATCCGCCTCCTCGATCTCGCCACCAACCGCGTCGTGGACGATGTCGTGGTGCTCGAGCAGGCGCGCGACGCGGGCGATCTCTACACGCCAGCCGTGCGGGAACCGCTTCCGGCGCCGGTCGTCCGACGCGTGCGCCTCGTTCACGATGGCCCCCTGCGCGGCGAGATCGCGGTCGAGTACGACCTTCGCTCACCGGACGGACGGCGCGGAGGCCGCTGCCGTGTCGCCGTGCAGCTCGACGCTGGCCTGCCCGCGCTTCGCATCGTGATCGACGGCGAGAATCTCGCCGCCGACCACCGACTTCGCGTTCGCATCGCCACTGGCGTCGCCGACGCGACCACGCTCGCGGACGCCGCCTTCCATCCCGTCGTTCGCGCGCCGCACGACATCCCGCTGGACGACTCGCGCATGGAGCGCATGGTGCCCACCGCCCCGATGCACCGCTGGGTCGCGCGCTTCGGCCGCTCGATCGGCGCCACGGTCGTTTCGGATGGGCTGGCGGAATACGAGAGCCTGTCGAGCGGTGCCGTGGCCGTCACGCTGCTCCGCGCGGTCGGGCAGCTCTCACGTCACGACTTGCCTGAACGACCCGGTCATGCCGGCTGGCCGGCCGAGACGCCCGCCGCGCAATCGCTCGGCCCGTTCTCGGCGCGATTCGCGCTCGCGTTGCACGGACCGGACTCGCCGGCGCAGCGCGACGCGATCGAGCGACTGACCGATGACGTGCTGCTGCCGATCGTCGGGGAGACGCTGCGCTCCAATCTCGCCGATCCGATGGAGCATGACGGGATCGAGCTGGACGGCGATGGACTCGCGTTCAGCGCAGCCGCGCCGGCCCAGCGCCTGGGATGGATCGTGCTGCGCTGCGTGAACCGCCGCGCCACACCTGGGCGTGGCCACTGGACGCTGGCGCGACCGGTCGACGAAGCCGTGCGCGCGCGGCTCGACGAGACGCCGATGGGAGTCGCCGAAGTGAATGGCCGCACGGTGTCGTTCGATGCGGCGCCGTACGAGATCGTGACCCTGCTAGTGCGGTAGCTCGGCGGGAAGTCGCTCTCCCGCCAACCGGTCTCGCCACGCATCCCCGAGCACGCTCACCGCGAGCACGGTGACGACGAGCGCGACGCCGGGTGCCAGCGCCACCCATGGCGCCACCACGAGGAGGTCCCGGCCGCCCGCGATCATGTTGCCCCAGCTCGGGGCCGGCGGCTGAATGCCGAGCCCGAGGAACGACAGGCCGCTCTCGAGCAGTATCGCATTGCCGACACCCAGCGTCGTGGCGACGAGCGCTGGACCGATCGCGTTCGGGAGCACGTGACGCGCGAGCACGCGCAGTGGTCGCGCGCCCAGCGCTTCGGCCGCGGGCACGTACGGGCGGGCGCGCACCGCGATCACCTCGGCGCGCACCAGCCGCGCGATGCCCATCCATCCCGTGAGCACGAGGACGACGAGGATCGTGCCGAGGCCCGGTTGCCAGAGCGCGACACCCACGAGCAACAGCACCAGGCGCGGCAGCGCGAGCAGCAGGTCGGCTGACGCCATCAGCGCGCGGTCGATCGCGCCCCCCCACCAGCCCGCGACGGCACCCAGCAGCGTGCCGGTCGCTCCGGCCAACCCTGCGCCCACGACACCGACCAGGAGCGACAAGCGGCCGGCGAGCATCATGCGCACGAACAGGTCGCGACCGAATCGGTCCGTACCGAACAGGTGAAAGGCGCCGCCCGCGTCGTGCCCGAACGGCGCGATCAGGCGCCGCGCGAGCACGTCCTCGATGCGCAGCGGATCGCGCTGCGCGAGCGCCGGCACCATCACGACCGCCGCAACGAGCACGACGAGCGCCACCAGCGCCGAGGATCCGATGGTCCATCGCGACGACGCAACGGCGCGAGCGCTCACGCGGCGATACGCGGGTCGGCCCACGCGAGCAGCGACTCGGCGGCGAGGTTGGCAACGATGACGAGCGCCGCGTATGCCGCCGCACAGCCGAGCACCACGGGATAGTCGCGCGCGACGATCGACGCGACCATGAGGCGTCCCATGCCCGGCCAGCCGAAGATCGTTTCCACGAACACCGAGCCGGCGATGGTGCCCGGCAGCGCCAGCGCGAACAGCGTGATGAGCGGCGCGCGCAGGTTCGCCGCCACGTGCCGTCCGAGCACGCGACGTTCGCCGAGACCCTTCGCTCTCGCCGTGCGCACCCAGTCGGCGCCCATGACGTCCAGCGCGCTCGTGCGAACGTAGCGCGCCACGCCGGCCGCACCGATGGCGGCGAGCAGCCCGACGGGCAGGATGGAATGCCGCACCAGATCCGCGACCGCGGCGGCGCCGGAGAGATCCGCCCCCGGCGTCGCCATGCCCACGGCGGGAAGCCGCATCCACATCGGGAGGCTGAGGGACGAGGCGAGATAGGTGAAGCAGGCGATGGCCCCGAGCCCGAGCCAGTACGCGGGCGATGCGATGAGGATCACCGAGATCGTCGTCGCCCACAGGTCGATGCGCGAGCCGCGTCGCGCCGCCTGCACCAGGCCGACGGCCGTGCCGGCGAGAAAGGAGAGCAGCAGCGACGCGAGGCCAAGGCCGAGCGAGATCGGCAGCGCGTCGGCGATGACGCGCCACACCGACCGTCCGTCGGTGAAGCTGGTGCCGAGGTCGGCGCGCAGCGTCCCACGCACCCACCGTGCATATTGCACCGCGACGGACCGGTCGAGCCCGAGCTCGGCGCGCATTCCCGCCGCGTCGGCGGCAGTCGCGCCGGGAGGCAGCAGGAAGGTGGCGGGGTCGCCGGGCGCGAGGCGGAGGAGCACGAAGGTGAGTGACAGCACGCACCAATACAGCACGACCGTCCGCACGACGACGCGAAGGAGAGCTTGGGTTCGCACGGCTTGATATCGCATCGGTGCCGGATCGCGTCAACGGCGGCGCTCGGGTCGCTGCTGCTCGTCGCGGGCTGCATCGCGCCGCAGCGTCCCGACGACGTGGTCGTGCTCGCGTCGGGCGCCGACCTCGAGTCGGCCAACCCGCTCGTCACCACGCATCCGCTGTCGCGCCAGGTGCAGCGCTACGCGCTCTTCGTCACTCTGCTCCGCTATGATGCCGCCCTGCAGCCGCAGCCGTACTACGCGCGTCGCTGGCAGTGGGACGACGCCGGACGACGCCTGACGCTCACGCTGGCGCCGGGCCTTCGATGGCATGACGGCGTGCCCACCACGGCGCGCGATGCGGCGTTCACCTTCCTGGTCGCGCGGGATCCGGCCGTCGGCTTTCCGCGCGCCGCCGAGCTGGCGACGCTCGACACCGCCATCGCGGAGAACGACTCCACCCTCGTGCTCCGATATCGGCGGGCGCCAGCGAGCGTGCCGCCGCTGCTGGCCGAGCTGCCGATCGTCCCGCGGCATCTGCTCGGCGCGGTGTCACATTCCGCGATGCGCACGGCACCGTTCAACGACGCGCCGGTCGGGAACGGGCCCTTCCGCTTTGCCGGCCGGCGGCGCGGTGCGCGGTGGAGCTTCGTCCGCAACGACGCGTTTCCCGCGTCGCTCGGCGGACCGCCGGCGCTGCGCGGCTTCGTCATCGCCGTCGTGGACGAAGCCACCACCAAGTTCGCCGGGCTCGCCAGTGGCGAGCTCGATGTCGCTGGCATCGCGCCCACCATGGCGCCGCTTGCCGAGCGTGACGCCGCGCTGCGCGTCGTCAGCTACCCCGTGCTGTTCGGCACGGGGCTGTTCTTCAACACCACGCGCCCGCCCTTCGACGACGCCCGCGTGCGGCGCGCCGTGGCGCGATCGATCGACCGAGCGCGTATCGTCGAAGTGGCGCTCGCCGGCTACGGCCAGCCGGCGTCGAGTCCAGTGCCACCGGACAGTCCACTCGCGTGGAAGGGGGCGGCGCAGCGTGACACCGCGGAGGCCGACCGGCTGCTCGATGCGGCGGGATGGCGTCGCGCCACCGATGGTGTGCGCGTTCGCGGCGGTCGGCGGCTCGACGTCGAGCTGCTCTCGGTCGGCAGCGGCGACAACGTGGCGGAGCAGCTGGTGCAGGCCGATCTGGCGGCGCGCGGAATCGTACTGCGCGTGCGGCAGACCGAGATGGGCACGTTCCTGACCACCGCGCGCGCGACCGACAAGCGGTTCGATCTGCTGATGGCCGGCATTCCCGGCGACCTCGCCCTCTCGTACGTGAGTGCGCTGTTCGCCGGCAGCCAGCGCGGCGGCACGTACGACTACACCGGCTATCACACCGCCGCATTGGATTCGCTGCTCGCTGCGGCGGCCGATGCTCCCGCCGGGCCGCCGGCGCGCGATGCGTGGGCGCGCGTGCAGCGTGCGATCGATTCCCTCGCGCCGGCCACCTGGTTGATGCATTCGCGCGGGGTGCAGGGCATGTCGCGTCGTCTGCAGGGCGCGACGATGGATCTGCGCGGTGAGCTGGTCGCGCTCCACGGGTGGACGCTCACGCCTCGCTCGGCCCTCGCGCGATGACGCTGCTCGTCACGTCCGACGCCCTGCAGGCAAGGCGCCTCGTCGCGCGCGGCGCGATGGCTCCTCTCGCCGATGGGTTGCGTGGGGAGCTGGAGCCGCTCATCGCGGGCAGCCACGACGTCCCACCGGGGAAGGCGCTGCTGTCGCGCGCCGGCGGCCGATGCGATCGTGATGGAACGCTGCTCGCCTACGATCCATTCGATGCGCGCCACCGCTGCGCGCAGTGCGGTCGCGAGTTTCACGGAGTGGAGCACGACCGCTTTCGTCTGTACTGGCATCACCTCTGGCTCGCGGAGCGCGCCGTGCACGGTGCGCTCCTCGGCGCGCTGCTCGACGACGCGGCGTGCACCGGGCTCGCCGTGGATCTGCTCGACCGCTACTCGACGCGCTATCTCGAGTATCCCGATCGCGACAACGTGCTTGGCCCGTCGCGCCCGTTCTTCAGCACGTATCTCGAGTCGATCTGGCTGCTCCAGCTGGCGATCGCGCTCGATCTGCTCGAGAGCGCACCGGCGTCGCCGGCGATTCAGGCGCTCGGGTCGCGCGTTCGCGACCGACTGATTGCGCCGAGTGCCGCGTTGATCGGTTCGTTCGACGAGGGGATGTCGAATCGCCAGGTATGGAACAATGCGGCGCTCCTCGCGGCCGGCCGCCTT
>JBBQDE010000188.1:0-5962 GCA_038319425.1 Gemmatimonadales bacterium | reverse complement strand
AAGCCCGAGCAGAAGCCCGAGCAGAAGCCCGAGCAGAAGCCCGAGCAGAAGCCCGAGCAGAAGCCCGAGCAGAAGCCCGAGCAGAAGGCCGACGAGAAGTCTGAAGCGAAGGATTCCCCGAAGCCCAAGAACGAGGCGAAGGGGATGAAGGGGATGATGGATCAGATGCGCGCGCGAATTCAGGCCAGCGCGGACTCGTCGGACGCGAAGGACAAGTCGAAGAAGCCGGAGCGGTAACCGCGCGCGCGATCGAGCGCGAGGATCACGCGTCCGGCGCGAAGCGCCGCGCCGCGTCGGCGGAGCTGATCACGGGGACGACCTCGAACGACACAAGGTCGTCCCATGCCGCCATCCATTCGTCGAGCAGGCGCCGGTCGTCGCACTCCATCAGCTGGAAGCAGCGCAGGCCGTCGGCGGAGACGACGCTGCTGACGTAGACGAGACCGTCGGGCGCCATGCGGCCGCGCCGCGAAAGCGTGCATACACCGGCGCGGGGCCGTGGCGGTTCGTCTCGATGACCATGTATTGCATCGGCGTGAAGATGCCTCTCCACCCGCCGCGCTTCGAGATGCGCGCACGGCTGGCGACAGCAGCCGCCAGCCGTGTTCCATCGCGCTACGGCAACGTCAGAACGGACAGTTCCCGGGGCTGGGCTCGTCGATGCGCAGCGTCGCGCCGGGTGGCGCGAAGTAGGTGACGATGTTCTGGGACGCCGACGTCGTCTCGTTGCGCGCGATGTGGGCGTGATCGCCCAGGTCGAGGTAGCCCTGACCCGCCGTCCGGACGATTGGGGTGCACGTCGGGTCGTCGGATTCGTAGAACGTCATCGTGCCCGACACCACCTGGATGAGGACCGGGCCCGGGTGGCTGTGCCAGCCGCTCTGCGCGCCGGCCGCAAAGGCGATGGACTGCACGGCGATGTCGAACGCGGGCTTCGCCTTGAGCTCGAAGTGCCAGTCGCCCGTCTTGCGCGAGATCTTGAGATTCTCGTCCTTCGGATCGGCAAACGTCGCGCGGCCGAGCAGCGTGGAGACCGCCGTGCCCTTCGTGTCGGACCGCGTGATCGTCGACGGATCCTGCCCCTCCGACGAGCGAGGACCCACCGAACTCCGGCTGTCGGAGCAGGCGGCCAGCGAGGTGGCGAGCAACAGAGCGCCCAGGTGACTACTGCGGAGCATCGACATGGTGCCTCCCATTCGGGTGAGGACGTGGTGTGGCCGCGACCGGTCCGGCGCCGTATGTTCGGAGCCGCTGGCTGGGGGTGTGCTTCTCATCCGGTCTAACGGGAAGTCGGGCCGAAACACGACATCACACCTGCCAGCCCGATGACAACGCGCTGCAGCCAGCCGCCATTCGGAAGCACAGGGACGCCTCGATGACACCGACGGACGCCCGTACGGAACCGCCCGGCCGGGTGACGGAGTCGCTCGACGAGATCATCGAGCACGCCTATCGCGAGCTCCGCGCGATCGCGCATCGCCGCCTGTCGGCGCGCGAGGCGCACGGGACGCTGTCCACCACGGCGCTCGTGCACGAGGCCTACCTCAAGCTCGCCGATCAATCGCGAGCGCGATGGCAGGACGACGCGCACTTCCTGGCGCTGGCGTCGCTGGCGATGCGGCACGTCCTCGTCGACCGCGCGCGGGAGCGCAACACGCTCAAGCGCGGCGGGATGCGCCAGCGAGTCACGCTCGACGAGGGGGTGCTGGGTGTCGACGCCGACGCCGACGTCCTGCTGCAGCTCGATGACGCCATGAACCGCCTCGCGGCGTTCGAACCGCGCCTCGCGCGCGTGGTGGAGTGTCGCTTTTTCGGCGGCCTGACGGAGCAGGAGACCGCGGACGCGCTCGACCTCACCGTCCGCACGGTGCAGCGCGACTGGGTGAAGGCGCGCGTGCTGCTCCAGCGCGCACTCGACGCCTGATCGCGCCATCCGGCATCGCGAGGATTCCACCGTGGCCGGCACCTCACCACTCGACGACTGGTCGGAACTGTCATCGCTCGTCGATGCGCTCCTCGACGCGGCCCCGGAGCGGAGAGACGCGCTCATCCTGAAGCTGAGCGTCGGAGACGCGCGTCGTCGCTCGGCGCTCGAGCGGCTGCTGGCGGACTGCGAGCGTGAACCGCAGCTGCTCAGCCGTCCCGCAGCCGAGCGATTCGCCGCCCTGTTCGAGAACGAGATGGCGCGCTTCCCCGAGGCGCTTGCCGAGCGGTATCGCCTGACGATGGAGCTGGGGCGGGGCGGGATGGCGACCGTGTATCTCGCGCGGGATCTCAAGCACGCGCGCGACGTAGCGGTGAAGGTGGTGCATCCGCACGTGGCCTCGGCGCTGGGAGCCGACCGCTTCCTCCGCGAGATCCGGATTGTGGCGCAACTGCATCATCCGCACATCGTGCCGCTCTACGACTCGGGCGAGGCGGACGGCTCCCTGTACTACGTGATGCCGTACGAGGAAGGATCGTCGCTGCGGCAGCGGCTCGCGCACGACGGCCCGCTTCCGATGGACGACGCGGTGCTGCTCCTGCGCGACGTGTGCGACGGGCTCGCGTACGCGCATCGCCACGGCATCGTGCATCGCGACATCAAGCCGGACAACGTGCTCCTCTCCGGCCGGCGCGCGATGATCACCGACTTCGGCGTGGCCAAGGCGGCGACCGACGCCGCGGGCGCCAGCGTCACCGAGTCGGGCGTGCGACTCGGCACACCGGCGTACATGGCGCCCGAGCAGATCGCGGGTGACCCGGGGATCGATCATCGCGCCGACCTCTATTCGGTCGGCGTGCTGGCGTACGAGCTCCTGGCGGGACGGCCGCCGTTCGAGGGTGTCGTACGACAGGACGTGCTGTCGGCTCATCTGACGACGGCGCCGGAAGCGTTGACGACGCTCCGCCCCGACGTGCCGGCGGCGCTGTCGGAGCTGGTGATGACGTGCCTGGAGAAGCGGCCGGCCGACCGGTGGCAGAGCGCCGACGAGCTGGTGCAGCGCCTCGAATCGCTCGGCACCACGACGAGTGGAGCGAGCACCGCCCCGCGTACGACGAGGCGATGGACACGGCGGTGGGCGACGACCGCCGCCGCCGTCGCCGCCATCGCCATCATCGCCGCGGGGGTTCTCGCCTGGCGGCGCAGCGCCGCGCGGGACTCGTCGTGGCGCGACCGGTGGGCCAACGCGCGGATCGAACGACTGACGGACTTCCCCGGATCCGAAGTGGACGCGGCGATCTCGGCCAACGGTCATTTCGTGGCATTCCTGGCCGACCGCGACGGTCCGTTCGACGCCTTCGTCATGCAGCTGGGCAACGACCAGCTCGTGAACCTGACGGGTGGCCGCTTTCCACAGCTGTTCAACGAGGACGTGCGCAACATCGGCTTCTCCGCCGATGCCGCGCACGTCTGGATCCGCGTCGCCGACATCGCGTCGCCGGCCAGCGTGTCGATTGTGCCAACGCTGGGTGGCCCGGTGCGTCCCTTCCTCAGCACGGCGGTGATGGCCGTGTGGTCGCCCGACGGCGCGCGAGTGGCGTATCACGAGACTACCCCGGGCGATCCGATCTTCATCGCCGACGGCGACGGCGGGAACGCGCGGCGCATCTTCATCGCACCGCCCGGCGTGCATTGCCACCACCTGAGCTGGTCGCCCGACGGACACTTCCTGTATTTCGCTTACGGACTGCCGCCTGACGAGATGGACATCTGGCGAATCGCAGCGGACGGCAGCGGCCCGGCGGAGCGCATCACCGAGCATGGCTCGAGGGTGGCGTATCCGGTGCTCCTCGACGATCGCACGCTGTTCTACACGGCGACGGCGGACGACGGCACGGGACCGTGGCTGTACACGATGAACGTGACGGAGCGCGTGGCGCATCGCGTGAGCACGGCGGTCGAGCACTACATCTCCATTGCCGCGAGTGCCGACGTCGCCGGGCAGCCGAGGCGGCTCGTGGCGACGGTGTCGAACCCCAGCGTGCGGCTGTGGACGGTGCCGATCACGAATGTCGTGGCCGACGAGCATGCTGCCAGCGTTCTCACGCTGCCGACGGCGCGATCCGCCGCGCCACGGTTCGGTCCCGATTCATCGCTGCTGTATCTGGCGTCGCGCGGCGGAGCGGACGGCGTGTGGCGCCTGGCCGGCGCGCGGGCCAGCGAGCTGTGGAAGCCGGGGCAGGGCGCCGTCGTCGGCGCCGCGGCCGTGTCGCCGGACGGGAAGCGCGTGTGCTTTCCGGTTCGCCGGCAGCGCCGGTCCACGCTCTACTGCACGAACGCCGACGGAACCGGCGCGCGCGCCGTCGCCGAGTCGCTCGACGTGCGCGGCGCGGCCTCCTGGTCGCCCGACGGCCGGTGGATCGCCGTCGCGGCCCGGGAAGGGCTGGGCACGCGGGTATTCAAAATCCCCGTCAGTGGCGGCGCCCCGATCCGATTGGTGGATTCCGTGTCGTCGAATCCCGTCTGGTCGCCCGACGGTACGGTCATCCTGTATTCCGGCACGCCGCGCGCACGAAGCGTCCCGCTGAAAGCAATCACGCCGGACGGGCAGCCGCATCCGCTGCCGGCGCTCTCGGTCGACCGCGTCGGCGACAGCTACCGATTCCTTCCTGCCGGTCGCGAGCTCGTGGTGAAGCTCGGCGGATTCCGCCGTCAGGACTTCTGGCTCTTCGACATCACGACGGGACGCCGCCGGCAGCTGACGGCGTTGCGGCCCGGCGAATCGGTTCAGCGCTTCGATGTCTCGCCCGACGGCAAGCGAATCCTGTTCGAGCGGGTGCGGGAGAATTCCGACATCGTGTTGATCGAGCTGCCGGCGCGTTAGACGCCGGTTCCCCCAATTCAGTGGCGTTCGCGCGCCCGGCTGGCCTCGAGCACGTCACGGATGGACGTCCATCGCAGGTCGGGATACCGGGCGTTGTCGAACGGCTCGAGCTTCGCCCGGCCGTCGAACATGTCGCGCATGTACTGCATACCCTGTCACGGGGGGAACACGTCGTTCGCGCCGGGGGCGAGAAGACGCGTGAGGCGGATCAACTTCTCCATGCGGCGCAGGCCGCCGGCGCGGACCAGCTTGAACCGCTCGCCCGTCACGCTGCTCGCGATGGCCGCGAGATCGCGCGCCGTGGCAACCTCGCCGGCGATCCGGAGAACGCGCGGCGTGTTGTGATCGAGCGCGGCGGCGGCGGTGTAGGCGGCGGTGTCCTTCGTCGTCGTGAAGTCCATGGGCTGGTCGGCGTTCTCCCAGTACACGACATGGCGGAACTTGAACAGGATGAACGGCGCCTGTCCGGTGAGCAGGTCGGCGAACATGCCGTTCAGGATGGACGTCGCGGCGATCGGCGCGTCGTCGAGCCGCAGGTCAAACACCCGACGGAGGTCGAGATTGCGATTTCCTCCGTCCGGCATCTTCATGAAGTCGATGGCGAAGTCGGAAGGGATGAAGCGCGGGACACCGGCATCGACCGACGCCTGGAGGAGCGACGTCTGCACGTCGACGATCACCTCGCGCAGACCCGAGAGCGTGGAGACGACGCACGAGCCGCCCTCGCATGCACGCGCGAGCTGCAAACCGTCACGATAGTCCGCCTCGGCGATCGCGACGCCGAGCTGCTGAAGCTCGACGATCTTGCCGCGGGCCGTCCCGGGACGCACGATGGCCCGGACGCGGGCACCGCGCGCCCGCAGCGCCCGAGCGACAAGCCCGCCGAGGTGCCCGGTGGCGCCTGCCAGCACGATGACCCTGTCCCCCATGCCCACCTCCGTCGCAAGTTGACCTCCATGCGAACGCTCACCCCGATCATTCTGTGCGCGGCGCTCACGCTTGGCGGCTGTTCCGGATCGCCCGGTCCGCGGCCACCGATGTCACCGGCGCCAGCGGAAGCCACAAAGCCACCCGAGCCACCGACGCTTCTGTCACTGAGCGTCGATTCGGCGACATTGCTACCGGCAGACGTGGATCTCTCAGGCAGATGGGCC
>JBBQDE010000187.1:0-5969 GCA_038319425.1 Gemmatimonadales bacterium | reverse complement strand
AGGCGAGCGCGGCCGCGCGGAGCAGAAATCTCGAGTTGATCATGGGACTCACGTCCGACGCGAGGCAGCCAATTCGGCCTTCTCGCGGAAGCTGAACACGCGGCCACACTGCACGCAGGCGAAGCTGCCGGTGTGCACGCCTAGGTCGTAGAGCTTGGCCAGCTGGAGATGCTCACACGGCGCATCGCCCCACGCCTCGCGCAGCTCCTGCGCACGCTTCTGCTTCATCGACAGCTCCAGCTACGCGGTTGCTCGTTTCTGATGGACCACGGACAAGGTCGCCTGGCGGGAAGAATCGCGCCACTCGCGCCCCGCGGCAGGCAATGGTTCGCATCATTATCCGAAGCGCAAGACGCGCGCGCAACCGCGCCACAGGGTAGATTGAGGTTCACTCGTGAGGAGTTCCAATGATCCGAGGGTTTGAGTTCGAAGAGGACGGGCGGACGTTCGTCTGCAGCGTGGAAGCCCGCCGCACGACCCCTGACGACGCATGGTGGTGGTTCAACGTGTCCGGGGATCGCCAGCGCTACGCCCCCTTCCAGGCGGCCTCCGCCGATACCCAGAAGAGCGTGAAGGCCAAGATCGTCGCCTTCTACACGAACCTGCTCGAGGCGCGCGCGCGGCCGGTGGAGCCGCGGAGCCATTGGGGACGCCGCCCGAAGACTGACGCGCCGGCCGTTATCCCAGCCGCAACCCCGTAATCGGACCGTCGCTCCGGCCGGCGCCCTATCGGGCGCCAGCCGCGAGCGCAGTCCAGTATCTGCCCAGCTGTCCGCGCCCCGTCATGCTCCGCGGCGCGATGTGAACGGATCGCCACCCGTGATGTGGCACCGCCTCCGCGTATCGGGTGAGTCGCGCTGTGCCCCCGAAA
This sequence comes from Gemmatimonadales bacterium, assembly GCA_038319425.1. Classification (GTDB taxonomy): domain Bacteria; phylum Gemmatimonadota; class Gemmatimonadetes; order Gemmatimonadales; family Gemmatimonadaceae; genus AG11. The sequence continues at coordinate 5,098 of JBBQDE010000187.1, read as the reverse complement.
AGCTCGAACGCGAACGCGCCCTCGCCGTAGTACCACGCGAGCATCCAGCCCAGCTCCCCGTCCTCGACGCCGCCTCGCACGCGCGCGTCGAGCTCCTCGATGACCGCTCGGCAGGTTCCATCGGGCAACGCCGCGATGCCGCTCACCACCGGCAACGCCATGGCGCTCCGCCAGACCAGGAAGACCGCGCGCTTCACCGCCTCGGCGGCCGAGCCGTCGTCGCCGAACAGCTCGACGTAAGCACGCACGATCGCCGGATATTCCCCGTAGAGGCCGGAGCGTTCGAGCTGGCGATCCTTCTCCTCCGGCAAGCCGGCGGCGCCGCGCAAGCTCGCGAGCACCGCATCCTCCCATCCGGCCAACGACGACAGACTCAGCACGACGACCGTTCACTATCGATATCGAACCGGCGCATGAGGATCAGTCGTCGCGCTCGCCAACGACATGCAGGGTGGTGCCCCACGGGTCGGCCGCGCGCCACCCTTCGCTCGTCGTACTGACGGCGTAGCCCGCAGCCTCGAGGCTGGAGCGCGCAAGCACCGAATGCGCGGGCGGCAACACGACACGCCACTCGAGCAGTCGTGCGTCCGAATCGCCGGCGGGACGCGCTCCGGCACCAGCCCAGGTGTTCAAGCCGAGATGATGGTGGTAGCCCCCGGCTGCGAGAAACAATGCACCGGGGTAGCTCCAGACCATGCGATCGAGCCCGAGCGCCTGATGATAGAAGCGCGATGCCTCGTCGAGATTGCCGACGTGGAGGTGCACGTGACCCATGCGGGTGCCGGCCGGCATCCCGGTCCATGGCACCCCGCCGGCCGCCGCGGCGACAGCGGCTAGATCGAGCGGCTCGGTGGCCATACGGATCTGGCGATCGGTCGCGCTCCAGGTGCTGCGCGGTCGATCGACATACACCTCGATGCCGAGTCCGTCGGGGTCACGGAGGTAGAGCGCTTCGCTCACCAGATGATCCGACGCGCCGGCCCGGGCACCAATCTCGCCGAGGTGCGCGACGAATCGGCCGAGGGCCGGACGGTCGGGCAGCAGAATGGCGTAATGATAAAGGCCGATCAGGCCCTGATGCGGCACCGGAGCCGCGCCGCGCCGCTCGTGCAAGCGGACGAGCGGAGTGTCGTCCCCGTACGCCGCGAGCGTGGCGACACCCGCGCTCCGGTCAAGCACGCGAAGGCCGAGCACGCGCTGGTAGTAGTCCAGCGAACGGTCGAGGTCCGCGATCTGGAGCTGGACTTCGCCGAGGCGCATCTCGCCGGGAAGGCGATAGCCGGAAGGCGCTTCGCCGACGGCGAGTGCCCCCGGCTCCGTCGTGGTCGATCCGCCAATGGCATCAGTCAAGGAGCTCACCGTGAACGCGCGAAGGAAAAGTGGATCAGATGCCACCGATGCGGTCATTCCGGCGCGACGCGAGAACGGCGTCTGCGGAGAGCGACCCCGGACCGCCGAGGGCGATGGCGAGCGACGCCGCGAAGAGAACCAGCGCGAACTCGTATCCGCTCGGAAGGAAGAACCCGCCGGCGAGGTGGACGAGGAGGATGGCGCCGAGCATGTCGAATGCGAGCCCGAGCGCCGCCAGGCGTGAGAGCAGACCGATGATGAGCGCGATGCCACCGAAGAACTCGAGCAACGCGATGCACGGTCCCACCAAACCCGGCAAGGGCACGCCCATCTTGGCGAAGGCGCCGGTCACGCCGGCGAAGCCGTACACGAACAGCTTCTGTCCGCCGTGGGCGGTGAAGATGATGCCCGTGACGATGCGGATGATGGCAAGGCCGAGCTGCTGCTGTGACGGGGTCGCGACGATGAGCGAGCGGGTGGCCATGGGATGCTCCGGTCGACGTGAGGGTTCGTACCAACGAATCGCATCACTGTCTAAACACATACGTGCGACGGCCCAGGTCCGCCGCGCGCATGACCTAGCGCTCCTCCCGCGCCTGGGCGAGCAGCGCGATGAGCGATTTCAGCTGCACCGGGGACATGTGGCCCAGCTGCCGGGCGTGCGATTCCGCTACGGGTGCATCCAGACGCGTCAGCAGCTTCAGCCCTTCGCGCGTGATGCGGGTGGTCACGAGCCGCCGGTCCTCCTGGGCGCGCTCGCGCTCCACCATGCCGCTTTCCTCCATCCGGTCGAGCAGGCGGGTGACGTCGGGCACCTGCGCCACGAGGCGATCACGAATCTCGTTGCGACAGAGTCCCGCGCTTCCCGCCCCGCGCAGGATGCGGAGGACGTTGTATTGGGTAGGCGTGATGCCGTGGGCCTTGAGCGAGTCGGCGAAGCGATGCATGAGCACCGCCGCCGTCCGCTCGATGCTGAGCAGGGCCTCCTGTTCCAGGCTGTCGAAGGGCCTCCTCTGCTTGATCTCGTCGCGCAGCTCTGGCGTCATGCCGCATTTTAAGTGTTATCACACCCAATGTCAAGACGTGGGGACGCTGACGGCTGAAGGCCCTGCCAGGCCAGCGGTGCTACCGGCGCTGTGCCGTGGACCCGGCGCCGCCGATGGGACGGCTCATGCGGATCACGGGGAGCACCGAGCCGTCAGGCATTGACGCCTCCATGCGTTCGTGCGCGGTAAATCCCAGCGCCGCGTACAGCGGAACGCCGGGCAGCGTGGCCCCCAACTCGAGCGACCGGAAGCCGGCGTTGCGGGCGGCGTCGAGGCAGGCCTCGAACAGGCGTCGCGCGAGACCTCGACGCGCCCAGTCGGGGTGGACGAAGAACGCACGGATGCGCGCAGACTCGGTGGCGGGATCGAGCCGAATGTCGGGCGAGGACTTGTGCTGATCGCCGCCATAGAGGGTCGCGCGGCCGCTCCACCCGCCACCGGCGACTGGTCCCGACGCGCTCTCGATGAGGTAGTAGCTGCCGTCGGCGATGAGCTGCGAGTCCACGCCGAACACGTATCGCAGCGCGCTCTCGAGCTGCGCGTCGGAGTAGTGGCCGGCATTCAGTCCGCGCACCGACTCGTTGATGAGGCGGCTCAGCGCCGGCACGTCGTCCGGCATCGCCAGTCGCAGGACGAGATCAGTCACTCTCGGCAGGCGCGACGAAACAGCAATCGACGTGCAGCGGGTTCATGTCGTCTCCATGATGGCCGGCCCTCCCGTTCGTCGGCGCCTGGCGCGCCATCGCCGATGGTCGTGCACGAGCAGCGCCACGCCAGTCCCCGACATCGTCGCGCCCAGCACGACGAACATCCACTCGTGCGTGACGACGCTCCTGGCCGCCCCGATGGCGAAGGCGATGGTGGCGTAGCCCGCCACGACCCGATCGAAAGAACGCAGCGGCGCGAGGCGCACGTCAATACCGCCATGAGAAGAGGATCATCGCGTGTAAGACGGCGAGGCGGGTCGCGCGGTCACGAATTCCGACGCCGTTCGTCTTCTCTCCAAGCGATGCGTGTCTCGCATGTGCGCGCGCTCACAACCCCAACCGTCAGGGTTCGCATGGCGTCCCTGCTCATCGTCGGCGCTGGCACGGTCCATCAGATTCCAGCGGACGGCCTCGTGATCGGCCGCGACCCGGAATCCGGGATCGTGCTCGACTCGGCAGAGGTGTCCCGACGGCACGCGCGCGTGCTGTCGGACGCCGGCGGCTACACGATCAGCGATGAGAGCACGAACGGCGTGTTCGTGAACGGCGAGCGCGTGGAGCGCCTGCACGTCCTCATCGACGGCGATGTCGTGCGAGTGGGCGACGTGATCATCCGGTTCAGCGCCGGCGAGGTGACCCACGCCGGCTCCGTCGTCCCCGATCTCCTCGTCGCCGGGACCGCGGTTGCATCCGGCAACGGTGCGCCGACGACGACGCCGATCCCCAAGCGGCGGCCGCCCGGGATGCCGCCAACGGTGCTGCTCGCCACGCTGGACGTGGCAGAGGGCAACGTGCCGCACGGCATGCGCTTCCGGATCGAGCGCCCCGTGGCGCAGCTGGGCCGCGGCGCGGCGAGCGACGTGTGCCTGTTGGACGACACGATCTCCGGCGCGCACGCGACGCTCATGCTGCGTGGCGACATGTGGTACCTCCTGGACCACTCGTCACTCAACGGCACCTACGTCGACGGCGTGCGCGTGAACCAGTGCGCGCTTCCGGGATCGTGCGACCTGCGGCTTGGCGGGGTGACGCTCCGCTTCAATCCGATCCGCGGCTAGGAACAGCCCTCCGCCAGCTCCACCGCGGAGCGGCGCCCGGCGCGATAGTTCACCACCGAACTTCCGTCGGTCTCGAACACGAGGACGTTCGCCGAGTCGGGGGGAGCGGACACCGTGAGATAGTGTCCCCTGGGTCCGGTGTACTTGTGCGGCGTCGTCTGAACGCGCCCCTCATAGCGCTTCACCACGCTCGCCTCCGCGTCACCAACCCCGACGCTGTCGGCCGTGAGCACCCCTCGGCCTCGCACGTCGACCCGGGCGACGGTGTCGTTCTGTACCATGACGAAGACGTCCCTGGGCAGCGCGGCGAGCCGCACGTAGGCGCATCGCGATCCTGCGGCGTAGGCTGGCTTCACCGGTTCGCCGAGGGCGGTGCCAAGCTCGGCAATGGACATGCCGGCGAGAACGGGTCCGATCCCGCGCGGCGTCACGACCCATCGCGCGCTCGAGCGCTTCGTGGCCGAGCTGTCGGCAGGCGCGGCTGGCATGGCCGCGCTCGACGGCGCGACCGCGCGCGCGGTATCGCGGGCGGGCCGATCCCGGGACACGCAGCCGACGAAAAGAAGGACGGATGAAAGTGCGGAGCGATGAAGAGGCATCGATGACCGTGTTGAGGACGCCCGGATCTGGACAAGGCAGCTTGCCCGTGGTTTGCGAAAATTACGCCGATGGAGGCGTGAACCTGCCGGGTCGCAGGGCATCGGGATTGCTCTAGTAGGGGGCAATCCAACAGGGAGTACCAATGCGATTCCTGACCATGTCCGCGCGCCTCGTGTCGGCCGCCGCGCTACTCGTGTCCGCCAGCGCCTGCTCCTCTGCGGGTGCGCTGGGCAGCATTCTCGGCAGTGTGCTCGGCGGGGGAAGCGGCAGCCAGAGCCAGAACCAGGTGAGCGGCTACATCCAGGGCGTCGATACGCGGAACCGACAGATCGGCATC
>JBBQDE010000186.1:0-5996 GCA_038319425.1 Gemmatimonadales bacterium | reverse complement strand
CGGGAAGGCGGGGCTGCGCGGCCCGGAGCCAGGAGACGACTTCGTCCGCGCAGCGTTCACAAGTCCTCGGGGGAGGGCTGAGACGTCACGCGGCCGGCACTCTCGTCCGGCCCGCGTCCGTATCGGGCACTTTCCCAGGTGGAGGGTGCCCGTCGTGCTTCATAAATTGAGTCTCCCGCATCTCGCCGCCATTCCGATGCGGCGCACGTGCATCGTCGCCATCTCGCTCGCGCTGATCGCGTGCGAGCAGCGCACGCCCACCGCGCACGATGTCGCCACCGACGACTTCGGCGATACCATCGCCGTCGGGGTCGCGCCACGGCGCATCGTGTCGCTCAACCCCACCACTACCGAGCTGCTCTACGCGATCGGTGCGGGGGGGCGGCTCGTCGGGCGGACGACGTACGACCGGATCCCGGCCGAAGTAGCCGCGGTGCCCGACCTCGGTCCGGGCCTCAGGCCGAACGTGGAAGCAGTGCTCGCCGCTCGACCCGACCTCGTGATCCTCTACGCGAGCCAGGACAACCGCGATGCGGCGCGCCGGCTCCGCGCCGCGCACGTGCCCACCGTCTCGTACAAGGTGGACCGCATCGCCGACTTCGCGCGCGTCACCGCGGCGCTCGGCCGCCTCACCGGCGATACGGCGGCAGCACGCGCCACTATCGACTCCGTGGGGCGCACGCTCGCCCACACGCTGGCGCTCACCGTGTCCCTGCCGCATCCGCGCGTGTTCTGGTTTCTCTGGGAGAGCCCGTTGCTCGCCGTCGGGGGCGGCAGCTTCCTCAACGAGATGCTCAGGGTGGCGGGCGGCCGGAACGTGTACGACTCCCTGCCTGGTCCGTCGCCGGCCGTGTCGTTCGAGGATCTGCTGCGCCGCGATCCGGACCTCGTGCTCGCCTCGCCCACCACGCGCGCGAGAATGCTGACCGATCCGAAGTGGCGCACGCTGCGCGCGGTGCGCGAAGGCCGCGTGCTGGTGTTCGACACGACGATCGTGAACGGCCCGTCGGCGCGGGTCGGCACGAGCGCGCTGTCGCTCGCGCACGTGCTGCATCCGGAGGCGTTCGCGAAGTGACCCCCGCGCGCTGGTTTCTGCTCGTCGCCGCGCTCGGGGCCGCAATGATCGCCGGCACGATGTTCGGCACGTTGCGCCTGTCGTCCATCGAGGTGCTGCACGGCATGCTCGGCACCGCGACGCCGATGCACACCGCCGTCGTTCGCGAGCTCCGGCTTCCCCGCGTGCTGCTCGCGGCGCTCGTTGGCGCGGGGCTTGGTGCCGCCGGCGCCGCGCTCCAGGGCGCCACGCGTAACGTGCTCGCCGAGCCGTACCTGCTCGGCGTGTCGGGCGGGGCAGCGACGGGTGCGGTAGTCGCCGTGGCGCTCCACGCGCCCGCGCCTCTCGTCCCGCTCGCCGGGTTCGGCGGCGCCCTCGGTGCTGTCGCGCTCACACTGCTCGTCGCGCGCGCCGCCGGCGGCCGCGGCGACGCCCGTGTGGTGCTGATGGCCGGTGTCGTGGTCGGCGCGTTCGCGAACGCGGCGATCATGGTCGCGCTCGCGGGCGCTGACGCGAGCGTCGTCCGCGGCGCGCTCTGGTGGATGATGGGGTCCGCGGCCGACGCGAGCTGGGGCGCGGTGTGCGGTCTCGCCGTGTACGTCGCGATCGGGATCGCCAGTCTGCTCCTGCTCGCGCGCGCGATCGACGTGCTCGCGCTGGGCGAGGACACGGCGGCGGGCATGGGCGTGGACGTGGCGCGCGTGGCGCTCGGCGTCTACGTGGCCGGCGCGTTGCTCGCGGCGGGCACGGTTGCCGCCGCCGGTCTCGTCGGGTTCGTCGGCCTGCTGGTGCCGCATCTCGTGCGCATGGCGGGCGCGCGCACGCACCGCTCCATCATTACCGCTGCCGGGGTGGCCGGCGCAGCGCTCGTCGTGCTCGCGGACCTCATCGCGCGCACTGCGCTTCCGCCGGCCGAACTGCCGCTCGGCGCGGTGACCGCCATCCTCGGCGTACCGTTCTTTCTCGCCCGGCTGCGGCGGCTCGCATGATCGTCTTCGATGACGTCGCCGTGCGGTACCCCCGTCGCGAGCTTGCCGCCCTCGACGGCGTCTCGCTCGAGGCGTCGCGCGGCGCGCTCACGGCGGTCGTCGGCCCGAACGGGAGTGGCAAGAGCACCCTCGTCCGCGCGCTCCTCGGACGCGTCGCGTTGTTGCGCGGCGCCGTGCTCGTCGATGGCGAGTCGATGTCGCATGGCTCGCGGCGCGCGCTCGCGACGCGCGTCGCAGTCGTGACCCAGCGCGAGGAGCCGGCGTTCCCCCTCGACGTGCGCGATTACGTGGCGCTGGGCCGGTACCCGCATCTCGGGCTGTGGCGCGGACCGGCACGGGCCGACGTGCTCGCCGTGGAGGAGGCGATCGCGCTCACCGAGACGGAGCCGCTCCGTGGTCGCGCGATCACGGAGCTGTCGGGCGGCGAATGGCAGCGCGTGCGGCTCGCGCGCGCCATTGCGCAGGGCGGCGATGCCATCGTGCTCGACGAGCCCACCACCTTCCTCGACGTCGGGCACGAGATGGCCGTGTTCGAGCTGTTGAGCCGCCTGGCGCACGATGGCCGCGCGGTGTTGCTCGTGAGCCATCAACTGAACCTCGTCGCACGCTTCGCCGATCGCATCGTCCTGCTGCATCACGGTCACGTCGCGGCGGCGGGCACTCCCACCCAGGTGATGCAGGGTGCGGTGCTCGAGCGCGTGTACGACTGGCCGCTCGTCGTCACGCGCGACCCCGCCGTCGGCGCGCCCGCCCTCGTCCCGCTTCGCTCCCGTACACGCGGCGCACTCCCATGACCCGCCGCGGCCTTTCCCTCACTCACGCCTCTCCGATGTTTTTCCGCACACTCTTCTGCGCGACCGCGGCGTCGCTGCTTCCCACGATCCTCGCTGCGCAGGTCACGGCTCGCGACACCGCGCGCACCGCGCCGGTCGTCGTCACCGCCACACGCTCCCCGATGTCTCCCGAGCGCACGCCGTCATCGATGAGCGTGATCACCGGCGCGCAGCTGCGCCGCGAGGGCATCACCACCGTCGCCGACGCGCTCCGCCAGGTGCCGGGCCTCGCCCTCGCGCAAACAGGGTCGTACGGCGGCGCCACCTCCTTGTTCATTCGCGGCGGCGAGAGCAAGTACACCAAGGTGCTCGTGGACGGCGTCGCGGTGAACGAGGCTGGGGGCGCGTTCGATTTCGCGTCCCTCACCACGGACAACATCGACCGCATCGAGATCGTGCGCGGGCCGGCCAGCGTGCTGTATGGCTCCGATGCCATGGCGGGCGTGGTGCAGCTGTTCACGCGTCCAGGCGGCGCGGGGATGAGTACGACGCTGTCGGGGCGAGGCGGCGGCTTCGGCAGCTATGACGCCGACGGCAGCGTGCGCGGCGGAGGCGGCGCCGTGACGTACTCCGTGGGTGGAGGACGCCACGGGACGCGTGGCTTCCAGGCGTTCAACAGCGACAATCTGGAGAACGTGGGGAGTGCGCTGCTCAGTGCAACGCGCGGGCGCGTCGACGCACGCGTGAGCCTTCGCTACACCGACGTCGCGTTCCACTACGCTACCGACGGCAGCGGCCAGGTGGTGGACAGCAACGCCGTGCATCGCGAAGATCGTCTCGCCGTCGGAGTGGCGGGCGGATACCGTCTCGCCCCCCGCGCGGAACTGCGTCTCGAGCTCGCGTCGAACGACGCGCACGGCGTGACGGACAATCAGCCCGACAGCCCGGGCGACGTCGGCGACTACTACTTCACCACGGCCGAGCGCTCGCGACGCCGCAGCGGCGATCTGCGACTCAACCTCGATCTCCCCGCCGCGGCGAGGCTCACGCTCGGCGGCCAGGTGGAGCGGAAGTGGCAGGAGAGCGGCACCACCAGCAGCTTCGGGGATACGGCGCCGTTCGGCCGTACGCGCCGCACGACCGGCGCCTACGCGCAGCTGCTCGTCGCGCCGGCGGCCTTCACGGCGGCGATCGGCGGCCGCTACGAGCACAACGAGCAGTTCGGGGATTTCGCGACATATCGCGCCGCCGGCAGCGTACAGATCCTGCCCGCGACGCGCCTTCGCGCCAGCCTGGGCACGGCGTTTCGTGAGCCGACCTTCCTCGAGAGCTACGGCGGTGGGTTCGTGAACGGCAACCCGGCGCTCGATCCCGAGCATGCCGTCAGCGTTGACGTGGGTCTCGAGCAGCGGATCGGCACGCGCGGGATGCTCGGCGCCACCTGGTTCAACAACTCCTTCCGCGACCTGATCGACTATCGCTACGCTCCAATGGGTGGCGCCGACTACTTCAACGTCGCGCGGACACGCACCGCGGGCCTGGAGCTGGAAGGACGCGTCGCGCTCGTGGCCGGACTTCAGGCCGATGCAGCCGTCACGTACCTCGACACGAAGGTCGTCGATCCGGGCACGAGCACCGCCGCGACCGCGCTGTTCGTGGCGGGTGCGCACCTGTTGCGCCGGCCGATGCACACCATCGTCGCCGGGTTGGGCTATCACGTCTGGCAGGGCGGCATCGATCTGCGGGCGCACCGCGTTGGGCCCCGGGAGGACAACTACTTCGCGCCGGACTTCTCCTCCAGCCACGTGGCGCTGCCCGCTCACACGAGTGTCGATCTCTCCGCCGAGCTGAATCTGGCACCCGCGGTCGCGGCGCGCGGGTCGGCCGTGACCACCCTGCGAGTGGAGAACCTGTTCGACGCGCGCTATACCGACGTGGCGGGCTTCAACTACGACTTCGGCAGAACCGACAACGTCTCGCTTCGGCAGACCGGCTATCGCGCGCCCGGTCGGCGCGTGCTCGTGGGCGTGCGCCTCGGCTGGTGACCCGTCGCTGACGCGTCGCCGGCGAGCGCTCGGCGCCGTGCGCGACTGTATCTTTCGTGCATGGCGCTGCTCGCGACCGACGCGATTGTCCTTCACTCGTTCGACTACCTCGAGTCGTCGCGCATCCTGCGTCTCGTCACGCGCGATGGCGGCGTGCGGAGCGCGCTCGCCAAGGGCGCCAGGCGCAGCTCGCGCCGATTCGGCAGCGCGGTCGACCTGTTCGCGCAGGGCAACGCCCAGCTCTATGCCAAGCCGGGGCGCGATCTCGATACCCTCAGCGCCTTCGACGTCGTGCTCGCGCGTCCGATGCTCGCCGCCGATCTGGGCCGCTTCACCGGCGCGTCGGCGATCGCCGAGCTCACCCTGCGGTTCGGTCGCGATGCCGCGGACGCGGGCCTGTTCGATGCCGTGTCCGATGCCTTCGATGCGCTCGCCGTCGCCGCGCCCGAGGCGACACTCACCGCGACGCTCGCGAGTGCCTGGCGCATCGTCGCCGAGCTCGGGTTCGCGCCCGCGGTGGACGTGTGCGGCGACTGTCACGCGCCGCTCGAGCCCGACGCCACCGTGATGTTCAGCCATCGCGCCGGCGGGGCGCTGTGCGCGCGCTGTGGTCGCCTCGCGCCCGCCGGCCGCAAGCTGCCGCCCGACGCGCGCGATGCGCTGCGCCGCTTTCTCACCGGCACGGCCGGTGAGCCGCTCGACGACGCGGCGACGCGCGCACACCAGCGGCTGTTGCGCGAGTTCCTCGCCGAGCACCTCACCGATGGCCGGCCCCTGCGGGCGATGGAGTTGTGGGAGGAGCAGCGGTGGTGAACAGGCGCGGCGCATGATCCTCGGCACAGCCGGCCACATCGATCATGGCAAGACGACACTGGTGCGCGCGCTCACCGGCGTGGATACCGACCGCCTGCCGGAGGAGAAGCGGCGCGGCATCACGATCGACCTCGGCTTTGCGCCGCTCATGCTCGACGGCATCGGGACGGTTGGCGTGGTGGACGTGCCCGGCCACGAAGCCTTCGTGCGCACGATGGTGGCCGGCGCGACCGGGATCGATCTCGCCCTGTTGGTGGTCGCCGCCGATGAGGGCGTGATGCCGCAGACCCGCGAGCACCTCGCCATCCTGTCGCTGCTCGGC
>JBBQDE010000185.1:0-6027 GCA_038319425.1 Gemmatimonadales bacterium | reverse complement strand
TCGCGTCCATCCGCATGATCGAGCCCTTGCCACAGCTCTTCTCGATCTGGGCGATCGCGAGGCTCAGCGCCTTCTTCTTGTCGTCTGCAGTCGTGGACACAGCCATTCGTCTACATCCTCTCGTTTGTCGTGGATTCCTCTGGCCACGCGGACATAAGCGTACCGGAAAAGCGGCCGACCCGATACCCGAATAAAATACGAAGACCCTGACCCGAAATCAAGCCGAAAGGTGCAGCGCGAAAGCGTTCGGGACGTGCCGGATCCGAACTTGCGACCCGGCGAGCAGGACCCCGATGACGTCGAACCGGTAGGCGTCGTCCCGGCGGCCATGGCGGTCCACCCAGACCCGGGCGGAACGACCCAACTCCCTTTGCTTCTGCCAGTTGACCGCTTCAACCGGACCGCCGAACCGGTCTCCGCGCCGAGCCTTCACCTCCACGAACGCCACCAGCCCCTCCTGCTCGACCACGAGATCGATGTCACGGTGGCCGCTCCGGAAGCGCCGTTGCACGACGCGCCAGCCCCGTTCCCGAAGCCACCGCTCCGCTATCCGCTCGCCCAGCTCCCCCAATGCCTGCGTGGCCGCTGACATGGGGGCACGATACACGAACGCCGACGGCGTCCAGCACCGCCGGCGTGCGGCCGGAATCGAACCCACGCCGCTTGGAGCCAGCCGGGTGGCGCCGGGGCCCCTCCCTACGGCCCGGGCGTGAGGAGAACGGCGTGAGTCCGGCCCGCCGCGTCGCGCGCGGAGCCGATGATGTGTCCCGCGTCGTTGATCCGTGTCACCGTTACGAGGCTCCATCCCGGCTCGAGGATTCTGATCGCGGCGAGTCGCCCGAGCCTGAGCAGGTGACCGCTCAACAGCACGTCGCCACGGTTGTTCAGGTGCACGGCGCGCAGATCACCCGTCACGGGACCGAGGTCGGTAGCGCGGCCCGCGGGGTCGGACAGAAACGCTCGGCGGAGCGCCATCGAGTCGTTGCCAACCACGGTGCCGTTGTCGTTCATGCCGGCCACGTACACGTAGCGCCTGGCCGCGCCGGAGCGGTTGTCCACGTCGAGCCCCGGATACCCGACGACCACGCCGAATCCGACCGCCACGGCGTTGTACTCGTAGGCGGGGCGGCGCGAGACGCTGACGGCGGCCTGATCGCGGTTGTTCAGCGCGAACGTTCGCAGCCAATCGCCCGACGGAGCGAGCTCCGTGATCTCGCCCCCGCGATCGAGATAGCCTCCGGTCACGATCGAACCGCGATCGTTCACCTCGAACGGCATCGTCGCGTCAAGGATTCGATACAGCGTGACGATTCGTTCGGGCAACAGCGGGCCGCATGGAAATCCCGTGTCCGGCGGCGCCCGGTTCGGATACTCGCGCAGGAGCTCGGGTGCCGATCCGTTCCGCCAGACCACGCCGCGCTGGCAGACGCGAGCGAGCCGCGGATCCTGAGCCCGCCCCACGACCGTGCCGACGTCGTTGAGCGCGAGCGCGAATCCGGACCCGACGTGCGGCAGGAGCTGCACCCGGCCCGCGATCCAGGTCACGGGATGGAAAATGCCTGCCGAGTCCAGAGCGGACCCCGCGACGATGCCCGCCTCGTTGATGTCGTTCGCCCACGCCTGCGTTCCGCCCAGCGTCGGAAGCGCCATCAGGTGGTAGGACGCGGAATCGACGCGCGATTGAAAGGTCCGCGTCACCGTGTCGCTCCCCCCACCGGAGTCGACGACGATCACTGTGGCCCGGTGCGCGCCGGCGGGTAGGCTCTCGGAGACGTAAAGCGTCCACGTCGAATCGCTGGATCGGTCCACCAGCCCTCCGCCGTTGGCCGAGGAGGTACCGGGTGTCGTTGGCGCTGCGCCATCGAGCGCGTAGGAGAAGCCGAGGATCGGGCGCGGTCCCGAAGCCGTCACCTCAAGCGTGAGCGCGCGTCCCCACACGGTGTCCGCGATCTGGAGGGAGAGCCGCGGACGAAGCGATCCCGAGCCCGGGCGGCCGATGCCGTCCCCGTCGCAGGCCATCAGCGCCGACGCGGCGACGGCGAGCGTCCATCGCCGCCGGATGTGCGCTTGGGATGCGGCTGAGTGAAGCGGTAAGCGCCTCCGGGTCATCGCATGACCTCCACCGAAACGAGTCTTCCGCTCGGGGCGACTGCACTCCGCGCGCCGTGGCGCAGCGGATGGGATCCCCACCTCCGAGGCGAAGCCGCCCTACGGTTGAATTATCGCCGTCAGCACCCCGGATCCCGTGGACTGCTCAGTCTTCACCACCCGCGGCTCCTCCCTCGTCACCCAGAGCCGCTCCTCCAGCGTTCCGGCACGCAAGATCACGACCCAGCAATCCACCGTTCGGCCGGGCAGCACGACGGCCTCCTCCTGGTCCACCCGCAGCTCCGCCGGAATCGCCTTCGGCATCCCCATCTCGAACAGCACGATCGTCGCACCGGTGCGGAACCCGATCTCCAACGGCAGCAGCTCGACGATCCGCTCCACCATCCCCGCGGTGAGCAGCGCCCCCGCGGGGAGCGCAGTCACGACGGAGGCGCGGCCCTGGTAGCTCTGCATCGCGACGAACATCGAGTCCCGGCTGAACGACGACGCGAGCTGCGCTTTGCCGTTCGTGGCGAGCCACCGGCCGGGCGACAGATCCGACCGCGCGAGGTAGAGCGAGTCGGTCGTGGACACCGCCGTCCCCGTGCGCGACTCCGCGATCAGCCACGAGGGGGCGCCGGCGAACGTCGTCTCGGTCACGACGACAGTGCGCTGCCCCAGCGGCGTGACGAGGGTGTCGCGCCGCGACGAAAGCTGATAGACGAGGGTGCCGGCGCGAAGCAGCATCCCGTTGGGACGCTCGAACGGTGGGAGCGACTCCACCGGCACGCCCGCGAGCGCATTCGGCACCGCATCGATGCGGAGCACCATCGACGACGTGCGCGGTGGCGCGTCCAGCGGCGTGAGGAGCGGCACCTCCTGCGCGCCGCTGCGGCCGGCGACGCCGACCGTCAGCATGACGGCGACGAGGCCGCGCACGAATGCGGCCGCGCTCACTCGCGGCTCCCGCAGATGCGGTCGAGATCTTCCAACCCGACCCGGACCTCGCGCCCCTTCGGGCCACTCTTCGGGTCCAGCACTCCGGCGTCGGCCAGCTGGTCGATCACCCGCGCGGCGCGCCCGTACCCGATGCCGAGCCGACGCTGTAGCAGCGACGTGGAGCCCGACTGATTCTGGATGCACAGCTCGGCCGCTTCGCGGAACAGCGGATCGCGAACCCCGTCGGGCACGGCGCCATCGCCATCTGCACCATCCAGCGCCGCGCGCGCCTCGGCCTCGCGCGACCGGACCGTCTCCAGGATGTCCGGCTCGTCGGGGGTCATCTCGGCTTCGTACACGAGACCCGCTGCGGCCAGTTCGGCCCGCCGACGGTCGCGCTGTGCCTCGTACCAACCCATCAGCTTCTCGGTCTCCTCGCTCGACAGATACGCGCCCTGCAGGCGGCTCGGTTCGCTCTTGCCAGGCGGGATGAACAGCATGTCGCCGTTGCCGAGGAGCATTTCGGCGCCTGACCCGTCGATGATGGTGCGGCTGTCGATCTGGCTGGCGACCCGAAACGCGATCCGGCTCGGGAAGTTCGCCTTGATGAGCCCCGTGATCACGTTCACGCTCGGGCGCTGCGTGGCGAGGATGAGGTGGATGCCGATCGCGCGCGCCTTCTGCGCGAGCATGGCGATCGGCGTCTCCACCTCGCCCTGGACCGTCATCATCAGGTCGGCCATCTCGTCGATGATCACGACGATGTAGGGGAGGACGTCGCCTCGATAGACGGAGTCCTCGAACGCCACGTCCTTGCGGCGCGGAGTCTTGAGCGGCGCCTTCTCCTGCACGCGCTTGTTGAAGTCCTGGACATTGCGACAACCGTTGGCGGCGAGCAGCTCGTACCGCTCCTGCATCTCCAGGACGGCCCACTTGAGCACGTAGGCCGCATCCCGGTTGTCCGTGATGACCTTGTGCCGCATGTGTGGCAACGCGTTGTAGACCGACAGCTCCACCATCTTGGGATCCACCATCAGGAAGCGCAGCGTACGCGGCGTGTGCCGGTATACGAGACTCGTGATGATGGTGTTGACGCACACCGACTTGCCGGAGCCGGTGGCGCCGGCGATCAACAGGTGCGGCATCTTCGCGAGGTCCGCGATGACCGGCTTGCCCTCGAGGTCCTTGCCGAGCGCGATCGGGAGCGCGCGCGAATTGCGGAATTCGGAATGATCGATCAGCTCACGCAGGCCGACCATCTCCGGCGTCGGATTCGGCACCTCGACGCCCACGGCGCCGCGCCCGGGAATCGGGGCGACGATGCGAATGGACGGGGCACGCATCGCGAGCGCGAGGTCGTTGGAGAGGTTGGCGATCTGGCGCACCTTCACGCCGGGCGCGGGTGACACCTCGAACTGCGTGACCACCGGTCCCGTGGTGCGGCCGGTCAGCTCGCCTTCCACCTTGAAGGTGCGAAGCGCCTCCATCAGCTTCGCCCCCATCGCGTCCAGCTCGCGCTTCCCCAGCTCGCTGTTCCGGGCCGGGGGCATGTTCAGCAGATCGGACGGCGGAAGCTCTTCACTCGACGCCTCGGGTTGGGCCGTCGCCCCGATGGCGGCGGCGATCTCCTCGTCGCGTCCCGGCTTCGCCGGCAGGTCCTTGCCCTTGCGCCCCCGCCGCTTCGACGCCTCTTCGATCGCGGCATCTTCCTTCGCGTCGGCGTCGGCCGAGGAGGCGGCGCGCATGGCGGTGAGCGGGTCGCTGATGGACGCGAACTCTTCCGGCGCGGGCTCGAGCGCGAGCGCGAGGTTCGCCGTGTCGCCCTTCTTGCGCCGCCGCTTCGGCGGCGCGTAGGGCTCCTCGGCCGGATCGGTGAGCGCTGCGGCCAGCACCGGCGCCGCCTTGCGCCCGACCAGCATGCGCACCGGATTCCATCGCAGGGTCACGGCCGTCAGGCCGCTCGCCGCGAGCACGATGACGAGCCAGGCGCCAACGCCGCCGAACGCCGCACGCCAGTAATAGGCAACGAATCCCCCCCAAAGGCCCGACGCCTGGGCGTAGTCGCCCCGCGGCGCGTGCACCGCCAAGCCGATGCCGATCGGCAGAAGTGCGACGACTCCCGCGAAGAAGATCATCCACGACCGATCGGTCTCCGATTCCAGACGTCCGAACAGGCGCAACGCATGAACGGCCGGCACAGCCGGAACGAGCGCCGCTGCGGGCCAGCCGAGGAAGGCCACGAGGGGCTCGGACAGCAGGCGGCCGACGGGGCCCATGTCGAAGCCGGCACCCACGCCGCGCAGCGCGAGTGACAGCAGGGCGCCCGCCAGGAAGACGGCGGACAGGAGGAGCGCGATGCCGATGAGCTCGCGCTTGAGACCGGAACTACCCACGGGAGTTACCGCTCGCGTTCGGGCCCCAGCTTGGTGATCAGGCGGTCCTGGTAGATCGGGATGACCGGGAACGAGTCCACGGCCGCACACGCCGCCAGATCCCCTTCGAATCCCGCGGCGGCCAGGGCCCGGCCATGCGCCGCGGTGTTGAAGAGCCGCATCAGGTTCTCGCCGTACTTCCGATCGATGAGCGACGCAGCCAGCGCGGCATCGTTGATGTCGATGTCGGCCAGCCGCCGGGAAACATTGTGGACGTACCGGCCGGCGCACGCCGCGTCCTCGAGCGCAAACTGCCGGTCCCGCCCGGCGCAGACGATCGTGATGTCCGCCCCGCCGCGCAACGCGGCACGCAGCATCGTGCTCACGCCCGTGAGGTTGACGTACGACGCGACCACGACGTCACGCGCGCCCTGCACGGAGAGGAGCGCCTTCGTGCCGTTGGTCGTCGCCAGGAGGATGCTGGCCCCTTCGACCGCCGCTCTGGTGTGCTCGAGCGGCGAGTTGCCGAGATCGAATCCTTCCATCTTGAGCATCCGTCGCTCGCCCGCGAGCCGGAACGACCCGCGCTCCATCTGCTTGGAGCGCATGATCGCGTCCTCGGAGCTCT
>JBBQDE010000184.1:0-6046 GCA_038319425.1 Gemmatimonadales bacterium | reverse complement strand
CGGGCGGCGAGCTCCCGGCCGATCGCGGCGCCGATGCCCGACCCGGCGCCCGTGACGACTGCGACTTCACTCATGAACGGCACTCCCTACAGGATTGGATCGGCGGGCCAGCCGCCGGGACAGCGGGTTGACGCAACGCGCTCCACTCGCTTGCACACGTAGCCATCCTCGAGGGCGGCGCGCCTCGCCACGATGACGCGCCCGCGCGCGAGTGTCGCCCCGAGCTCGACGAGCACCGTGTCCCGCGAACGGAGCTGGGGCGCCATGCTCTCTCCCGCAATGCGCAGGGCTAGCAGGCGCCCGCGGGGCGTGCCGGGAGGGAGTGCCAGCCATTGCTCGGTGGGCTCGTCCCAGAGCTCGCGTCCAGAGCCGGCGGCAGCGGCGAGATCTACACAGACCACGGCACCGGCCGCCGCCGCGTCGTCCATCATCTCGGCCGGCAAGCCAAATCGCGTCGGCGCAACTGGACGTGGCGGCGCGACGACGATGCCGACACCGCATCGGCTCGCGAGCAGCCGTGCGCGCACGCGGCGCCCGTCGCGCTGCATGATCGCGTCCTCGGCCGTCGCGCGTGCACGCCGCTCGAAATGCACGCGCCGATCGGCGGCGAGCCATTCGAGAAAGAGCTCGTCGGCCCAGGCTCCACAGCCCTCACCATGCGCGATCTCACGGCCCAGCGCGTCGGCGATCGCTTCGCCGTCCCACATCGGACGGTCCTGCTCATCGTGCTTCATGCTGGTCTCCTGCCGCGCTGGGCGCGCCGAAAGAATCGCTCGAGCTCCTGCTGGTCCGCGAGCGGCATCATGGCGACATAGGCCGGCGCGGCGCGCTCGAGGCGGCGGCAGAGCCGCCAGATCTGCGTCGTCGTGGCGTCGTAGCTCTTGCCCAGCCAGGCGGCGATCTGGCGATGAGGCACGGAGTGGGCGAGCCAGACGAGAATCCGGCGCGCCTCGTCGTCGAGCTCGTGCTCCATCGCGATGGCGAGCTGCCGAATTGCCGTGGGCCCTTCCGGCTCCGGCGTGCCAACTCCCCGGCTTGCCGCGATGGTGCTCTCCGCACAGACACTTCGCACCACCGCCTCATGGCCGTCGGACGTGCAGAGTGCGGCGCGTGCCGCCTCCTCGTACCAGCGCCGTCGGCGTGCGCCGCTGCGATGCAGGGCGAGGTGACGGCGGCGCACCGCACCCACCAGGTACGCGCGCAACTGCGCGGGAACGGCCGCGCGCGGATCCGCCAGCTCAATGGCGGCGTCTTCCAGCACATCATCGACGCACTCCGGAATGAGCGCATCGGGAACGCGTCCCTGCGAGAACGCGAGCATGGCGGGACGAAAGCGCGCGAGAAACTCGCCGAACGCCCAGTCGTCGCCTTCACGCATCGCGTCGACGAGGGCGCGATCGCCCAACGCGCGCACGCGACATACGTCGGCGGACGTCGGGCTCCGCTCCACTGCACCATCCGCGCGCTGCATCGCTGGCTTCTCCGCGTCACACCGGTGGCCCTCGGTCTCTGCTCGTGGCGACATCGCCGGTACGCAGGGCTGCATCTCCAGTTGCCGGGCCCGGACACCTTCACGGACTGAGCGGTGGACGCGCTCGAGGCTCCACGTCAGCGAAGGACACGCGCGCCGTGACGCGCTACCCAGCCACGCAGCCGGCTCTCCAGCCGCAGCACGAGCTCGTCGCCCACCGGCAGCGTGGCGAGATGCCGCCGCTAGGCTGCCGCGCGCCCCGCTCGAAGGCCGACGCGCTCGGCGGCCGCGACGAGCGTAAGAAGATCCGAGAGATACGGTGAGCGTGCCGGGGTGGCGGCCGGCTCGTGGACGGCCAGCATCGGCCGCTGCAACCGCGCCCGCACCCGGGCCCCCCTGGCCATCTCCTCGGCGCTGGGCCGCAGGCGCGATGCGGTGAAGCCCAGGTTGGCGAGCGCGCGGCCCACCGCCGACGTCTCGGTATTCTCGAGGCAGGCCACGGCGTTGATGTCGCCATCCCCCTCGCGTTCCGACGCCCAGCCAGTGGCGGCGGCATCCGAATCGCTCGCCTGCCGAAACACGCTGGCGCGAAAGACGACTTCCTGCGCGCTGCGACTCATCAGCTCCGTGACGATGCGGCCGGCAGGATAGCGCAGTAGAACTGGGTGATCCGCTCCGCCACCGGGGCGTATCGGGTCAGGTCAAAATCACTGCCGGCTTTCATGGCGGCACGCCTCAGTCGGAAAAGGAACGGGAACGGTATCCCGAACATATACCGAAAGAAATACGCGCGCCTGATGCCGGCGAGCCTATGTGAGGGCGACAGTGTCACGCCAGCGATGGGACGTTCAGGAGGATCTGAAGCTTGGAGCGCAGGCGCCTTCGCCCGGCAACGGGCGCAACTCAAGGATTCGGGTCACCAGCATGTAGCGGCTGCCTCGTCCCATCTGACCGGCGGGCATCCGTGCGCTCGTCGTTCCGCGCCACCGGACCACGAGCGCTCCGGTGGCAGGGCGGGTGATCGACCTGAGCAGACTGTCGCGCTGGAGCCGAGCGTCCTCGGTGAGCGTGACCCACGAGAGTGCGTCGTCCATCGGCGCGCCGCAGGGCGCGAACCAGCTCGCTTCGAAGCCGCGCGTGTACGCGCCGAGATATTCACGCTCCTCGCGACCCGGCGCCGTGGGCAGCGGCGAGGATGTGACGGGTGCGGCTACCGGTGCTGGCACCGGAGCAGGAGTCGGCGCCTGTACGGACGCCGCACGCGTGCACGCGGCAAAGGTGACGAACACGATCAAACCAGGGATTAAACGACGCATGGACTCCGGAGGCGAGCAGACGACATGCCGAACGCAGTACCCCGCATGCGGCGTGACGATGCGCCGTGCACCGAACTACCGGCGTTCGGTCCGCTACTCGTCCACGATCTCCGACGTCGACCGGGTTTCCGGCATCGTGATGTACACGATGAGCGACGCGGCGATGCAGGCAGTGACGTACCAGTAGAACCACCGCTCGTGTCCGATGCTCTTCGCCCAGAGCGCCAGGTACTCCGCAGTGCCGCCGAACAGCGACACGGCGATGGCATACGGCAGTCCGACGCCGAGCGCGCGAATGCTCGTGGGAAACAGCTCCGCCTTCACCACGGCATTGATCGAGGTGTAACCGCTCACCGCCAGCAGCGCCGTCATGAGCAGCGCGAACGCCCGCATCTCGGTGCGCGCGGCGCCGAGCGCAGTGAGCAGCGGCACGGTGCCGAGCGTTCCCAGTACGCCGAAGGTGATGAGCACGGGGCGGCGTCCCACTCGGTCGGACAGGTAGCCGACCACGGGCTGCACCAGCATGAAGAGGAGCAGGGTTACGGCGGAGACCTGCGTAGCCGCGGCCCTGGAAAAGCCGGCGGTGTTGACGAGGAATTTCTGCGCGTACGTGGTGATGGTGTAGAACGCCACGGTGCCGCCGGCGGTGAGCCCGACGACGGTGGCGATCTGGCGCGGGTAGCGAAGCAACTCGCGTACGGAGGCGCGCGATGTGGCAGATGGCGACCGCGCGCGCTCGGCGCGCGCCGCCTCGAACGACGCCGTCTCGTCGAGCCCGCGGCGCAGCCAGAGCGCCGCGACGGCGAGTGCCCCACCGATAGCGAACGGAACTCGCCATCCCCAGCGTTCCAGTGCATCGGGCGACAGCTGTCGCTGCAACACGAGCAGCACGCCAAGCGCGATGAGCTGTCCGCCGATGAGCGTGACGTACTGGAAGCTCGAGTAGAAGCCGCGGAGGCGTCGGCCCGCCATCTCGCTCAGGTACGTAGCGCTCGCGCCGTATTCGCCGCCAACGCTAAGCCCCTGCAGCAGACGTGCGAGCACGAGGAGAATGGGCGCGGCGACGCCGATGGTCGACCAGCTCGGCGTGACGGCGATGAGCAGCGAGCCGGCGCACATGAGCAGCACCGACAGGCTGAGCGCGGCGCGGCGGCCGTGCCGGTCGGCGTAGCGCCCCATGAGCCAGCCGCCGACCGGGCGCATGAGAAAGCCGAGGGCGAACACCGCCGCCGTGTTGAGCAGCTGCGCCGTCTGACTGGCGGGCGGAAAGAACGATTTCGCGAAGTAGAGCGCGAACGCGGAGTAGACGTACCAGTCGTACCACTCGACGAGATTGCCGACGGAACCGCCGAAGATGGATTTGAGCCGGCGTGCCTCGGGACGGACGCCACGGCTCATCGAAGCGCCACCGACGTGGGGCGGCGCACGCCGTGCTCGGCGAAGTTCGCGATGCTGGCGGCGAAGATGGCGGGATCGTCGTACGGCAGCGCGTGCGCCGCCGTTGTCACGCACTGCATGACACCGCCGGCGGCGCCAGCGCGCTCAATGCCGACCAGGCGCGCGACCTCACTCGCCCAGCGCACGGTGACAACCGGATCGCGCGCGCCGCACACCACCAGCACGGGCTGCGCGAGGGCGGGAAGCTTCTCCTCGATACGATCGCGCAGGGCATCACGCAGCGTGAACAGCATTCGGCGCGTCCCCGCCCGCCAGTAGTCGCCGGCCACGATCGCCGCGAGACGCCACGGCTCGCGCGGTACGTCGGCGAGCACACGGGCGATCATCAGGAGGGCACTGCGGTGCGCGGGATCGATCGTGGGCGCGTTGAGCACGAGCCCTGCCGCGCGAGCGGGAAAGCGCGCGACACATTCGACGATCACCTGACAGCCGTACGAGTTTCCGACGAGAATGGGCAGGTCGATGGCGCGCGCGTCGAGCCACGCGGCGAGCGTGTGCGCATGATCGGCGAGGGTGAACGCCCGTGGCGGCGCCTCGCTCCGCCCGAAGCCCGGGAGATCGAGGGCGGCGACGGTATGTGAGTCGGCGAGCCGCACCATGGTGGGCTCCATGTAGCGCGTGGACACACCGAGGCCGTGCACGAAGACGATTGGATGGCCGGTAGCCGAGGACCCTGAAACCCGGCTGTGGATCTTCAGTCCGCCGACGGTATCCCACGCGGAATACAGCTTCATGTCTGGTAAAGTAGATCCCGACACTCGCTCGCTACGCTCGCTCCTGCGGGATGACACGTGTTGTGCGCTCGCTCCTGCGGCACGACAGAGTCATCTCAGCAGCGTGAGGGCGGAGCGGCCTTCCTGCTCCACCTGCTCGATGGTGCAGCGCGCGGGGGGCTTGTCGGGGCGCCAGCGGAGAAACGAGGTGCCGTGCCGGAACCGCCCGCCCGAGAAGTGATCGTACTGCACTTCGACGACGAGCTTCGGCGCGAGCGGCTCCCACTGGCTCGAGCGCTCGGTGCTCCACCGGCTCGGTCCCCCGGGTGCCTGGCCCGTGAAGCCGGGCGCCTGCTTCAGCGCCTCCAGCTTCTTCGTCACCGCGGCCTTTTCAGGGTTCGGGATGTTCGACGTGAAGCCGACATGATGGAGCAGCCCGCCGTCGTCGTACAGGCCAAGCAGCAGCGAACCGAGGACCTTGCCCTTCGATGCGTAGCGGAACCCGCCGACGACGCACTCCGCCGTACGCATGTTCTTCATCTTCTGCATCCCGTCGCGCGTGCCGCCAAGGTATGCGAGGTCGAGCCGCTTGGCGATCACGCCGTCGAGGCCTCCGCCCACGGAGCGAAACCACTTCTTCACCGTGACCATCTTCGTCGTGGCAGGCGACAGCTCGATCGCGATGTCCTCCGGCACGTTGACCGCGATGAATGCCTCGAGCGCCTCGCGGCGCTCGGCGAGCGGATGGGTCACGAGCGATTTCCCCTTCGCGTCCACCAGGAGATCGAAGACGATGAGCGTCGCGGGACGCTCCTGCGAGAGCTTCGTGATACGGCTTTTCGCAGGATGGATGCGAAGGAGCAGCTCGTCGAACGAGAGCGAGCCGTCATGCGGGATGACGATCTCTCCGTCCAGCACGAAGCGCGTCGCCTTCACGGCGAGAAGCGTCTCGACCAGCTCGGGGAAGTAGCGCGCGAGCGGCTTCCCTGCCTTGGACATCAGGTCGACCTTGTCGCCATCGCGGAAGGCGAGGCACCGGAAGCCGTCCCACTTCGGCTCGTACTGCCATTCGCTGCCGGTGGGAAGCT